>DATAFY010000208.1:0-5107 GCA_036257205.1 Steroidobacter sp.
CATCGATGACTGGTCGCCAGTTTCACGATTGCTTCTGGATCCTTTCGCAATCGACGCGCGCTTTCCAGAGCCAGAACGTTGGTCGGGTCGGCTACCACCTCCGCACCCCGAATCGTGGACACGATGCGATTCTGGCTGGTCAGCGCAACGACCGAGCACGCGCCCAGCGGCGCCAAGGGCGAGAGTTCGACGGATTCGAACGCCTGCGCGGCGGCGAGCAGGTGCAGATCCAATTCGAGGAGCGTGCGTTGGTCGACACATGAGGGGACCACCAAGCGATCGTCGGTCCACTGCTGCATCAGTTGGGAGACGCTGCGCTGGGCGGCGCGGGTTTGAAGCGCCCGCAACAGCAGCGACCACAGCCTCGAGGCCGGCAGCGTGCGCGTGAGTTCGACAAGCGCATCCGGATCTGCGCCGGCCGCCATCCGCGTGTGCTCGCCGCCTGTTGTCTCCCGGCCGGATGCTGGCATCCGAAGACTATATCAGCGGCAGCGCTTGAGCGTTGTCGGGCGGTCCCCGCTTGATGCGCTCCGCATGCCTGGATTTGCGGCTGCGCAGTAGCGGCCTTGGGATCGGCAATCTCGATGGGAAGCACACGAAAATGCGGGCCTCGATATCCGGCGGCGGCATCGGGATCGGTATCGTGTTGCGACGCCGACGCTGTGTTCGGCGTGAAACCGGCGCGTCCATGCGCGGCGGACCCTACTCAGAGGCGCCCCGGGGTTTGCGACGCCGCTGTTTGAGCGTGCGTGTTCAGCCGACAAAGCGCCCGGCTTGAAAGTCGTGGATCGCCTGCTCGATCTCTTCGCGCGTGTTCATGACGAACGGCCCGTATTGAACAATCGGCTCGCCAATTGATTTCGCAGCCAGCAGGAGAAAACGTGCGCCGACGGCGCCCGCGGCGACGCTGAGCGAATCGCCCCGGCTGAGCACGCCTGCGTTGCGCGTGTGCAGTGGCTTGCGATCGTTGCGAGGGCCGATCAGCAACGCTCCTTCGTACGGATAGACGAACGCGTTGTGATCGGCTGCGAGCGGCAACGACAGCTCCGTGTTCGCCGGCAACTCGATATCGAAATACACCGGATCCGTCGTTACGCCCTGAACCGGACCGCGGGTGCGTTTGCTTTCGTGCTCGAAGGCGCCTGCGATTACTTTAATGCGTACGCCATTGGTCAGCGTCACCACGGGAATCTGCTCGGGCGGAATGTCGCGATAGGAGGCGGGTTTCATCTTTTCGTTGGCCGGCAGATTGATCCAGAGCTGGAACCCGCGCATTCGGCCTTCGCTTTGCTGGGGCATCTCTGAATGAATGATGCCGCGCCCCGCCGTCATCCACTGTACGGAGCCAGGCGTCAGATCGCCGCGGTTGCCGAGATGATCTTGATGCTCCATGTGTCCATCTAGCATGTACGTCACGGTCTCGAAGCCGCGGTGCGGATGCGAGGGAAAACCGGCCAGATAGTCGTTCGGGTTATCCGAGAAAAATTCATCGAGCATCAGAAACGGATCAACCCTCAGGCCCTGGCGGCCACCGAGGCTGCGGCGAAGCTTCACGCCCGCGCCGTCGGAGGCAGGGATTGATTCAATGATGGATTCAAGTGTACGCGTCGTCATGGCTCGCCGACTTCGTGGGGCGCTCAAAAAACGAAAATAGAAAATAAACAGGCGTGCGATTGAAGAAGCGTGAATCGAGGGTTGTTCCACCGCCGCGCTTCATGCCGCCACGGTATCCGCCTCAGGCGGCCGCGGCAAGATCGCCGCGTGCGACCTCGCTGACCCTGCTCAAGGCCTGATGAGCGCCTGAAAAGCTCGCGGGTAGTCGTCGTCCAGCCGGCGGCGGATCACTGACGGCTGAGCAGTCGCAAGCAACTAGCGGCTCACCGCTGCGCCGGCGTGCGGCTCTTCGGTAATGCGTCGGTAGAAGCCGAAATACGCCGCGATGGCGGCGAGCAGAGCGTGCAGCCAGATGTCGTGCCCATAAATCGGCACGAGGCCAAGCGCCGTATTCGTGGCGGGGATCAGGCCTAAGATCGCGAGCAGCGCGTACGCAATCGCGACCACCCGCGCGTACAGACGGGCGGAGCCAACGGCGGGCGCGGCCGCGATGCCCCATACGCCGAATGCGAGGTGAACAATATTGTGTAGGAAGTTCACGGGGAACAGCCCGAGCTCCATCCCTGAACCCGCTTTGAGCGCCAGATCGGGATGATCATGCGGCTGGGTAATGCCGGGAACAAAGCCGCCGATGCCGACCAGAAGAAAAATGATGCCGAAAACGCGGGCGAACGTATGGATCGTCATGGCGGGACTCCTCTATTCGTTGGAGCGAGCGGCCAGACCGGCTAGCTGGTAAAAGGCGCGTACACGGCGCATGTTCCCTCTGGCAATTGAAATCCGTTGTGCGCTGCGCTTCCGTTGAGGACTGGGCTGGCGGCTGGAGGGCGAGCAGAAAGCTGCAGTACGTACGTTCCCCTGGCAGGTCTGCATGCAAGGGAGAATAGAAGACGTCCACTCTGCCGAGCGTACGCGCCGTTCATGGCGGTCGGACGAACCTCACGCACGCCGATCTTGCGGATTCTCGCGGGTATGCGCTAATGCTGTTTCCACTTGATGTTGCAACCGATGCTCGGCCTCTGATCCGACGAAACCGGCTTGCCGGCGAGCAGCGCATCGCAGGCGGCGCGCAGGTCGTCTCCGGTGGCGATCCCACGTCCAGGACGCGTGCTGTCGAACTGTCCGCGATAGACGAGTTTGCGATTTGCGTCGAAGAGGAATAAATCAGGCGTGCACGCCGCCTGGTACGCTCTCGCGACTTGTTGCGACTCATCCAGCAGATACGGAAACGTGTACCCGGCCGTGCGCGCTTCCTCGGCCATGCCGCGCGGCCCATCTTGCGGGTAGGCCTGCAGATCGTTCGAGTTGATCGCGACGACCGCGACGCCTTTCGCCTGATATTCGCTTGCGAAGCGTGCGAAGGCTTCGCGGACGTGCCTTACGAACGGACAATGGTTGCAGATGAATGCGACGAGCAGGGCGCGCGCCTCTTGAAAGTCCGACAGCGCGGTCATTTTTCCGTGGAAGTCCGGCAGATGAAAATCCGGAGCGGCAGTGCCGAGAGGCAGCATCGTCGATTCGGTAGCGGCCATGAGTCGATGCTCCGCGACAGATCCAGGCTCAGCGCGATCATAACAACGCATCGGCTGCAAGCGGCTAGCGATTCGCCGTTACGCGGCGGACGCCCGCCGCCCTGGTTCCTCGGTCGGGCGATAACGTACACTCGTGAGCGCGATCCAGCGTCGAACTCGTCTTGGGCGTCCTGATTGGGTGCATTCCTAGCAGGACCGTCGCCGTCGCCATCAAGCGGATCGCAGTCGCGCCAGTCAACTAAGAACGGATCAGTTGATGAATTCACTTCCCGTGATTGTCGCAATGGCTCTGGAGATTGAAGAGCAGGGCGCGTTTGAAGCGGCCGGCGTTCCCGTGCTGTACACGGGCGTCGGCAAGGTGAACGCGACCTACGCGCTCACCCGTAGGCTAGCGGCGCTCGAGCGAGCGTCCGAGAGGCGACGGATCGTGCTGAACCTCGGCACCGCGGGCAGCTCGCGTTTTCCAATCGGTTCGCTGGTCGCATGCTGCGCATTCGTGCAGCGAGATATGGATGCGTCGGCGCTCGGGTTCGAGCGCAGCGTCACGCCGTTCGACCGGTTCGAGCCCGTTCTCAGGTTTCCGACCATGTTTCCCGATCTGCTGCAGGGAGTCTGCGGCTCGGGGGATAGCTTCGCGACCTCGGCGCTCGATGGGCGCGTGGACGTGTTCGATATGGAGGCGTATGCGCTCGCTCGGGTGTGTGCGCTCGAAGGGGTAAACTTCGCCTGCGTGAAATTCATCACCGACGACGCCGATACGCACGCCGCGGCATCCTGGCAGGAGAATTTGGCGCGTGCGTCGCGCGAATGGCTGGCGCTGTACGAGCGCCTGCTCAGGGCCGCAACGGCTTCTTCGTCGTGAAGGCGACCGACCGCGCGGCGCGTTCGATTTGGGGACAATCCGTCTTTCTGGACGTGCTGGCGCGAGCGGAGCGCGCAAAGTCTCGAGTTGACCGTTGCGTGAGCACACCTTGTACGGCCGGCCAGCGGCAGGTTCCCGTCCAGCGCGTCCGCGCACGCCTCTCGCGCGGCCAATCGACCGTGCAGCGCACTTACTGCACTGGCGTCGCGAGGGGCTTGCCTTTCTCGACAGTGAACACGGCCAGTAATTTCGCTGGTGCGACGCCTGCGCGTTCATCGTGGGGGACCCGGCTCGGGACCTCCAGGCTCTCGCCGCGCTTGAGGGTGCGCGGCGGCTGCCCCTCGATGAGCATCGTGTAATCGCCTTCCATCACGTAACCAATGACTGTTCCCGGATGCGTGTGTTTGCCGGCGCTGGCGTTTGCGGGCGCCTCTACGAGCACAAGCACCACTTCAAACTTCGAATTCGGAACGTCGACCCGGCGCAAGATCGTTCGCTTGATCGACTGCGTTTCAGACTTCCGAGGCGCGGACGCCGACGGCTCGCCCGCATACGCAACGACGCTCACATGCAGTGCAGCGATGAGCGGCAACAGCATGGTATGACGCATTTTCATCGGCTCTCCCGCCTGCGAGCTTTGAACTCGGCTCGTCGGTATGTGTCGGAGCCGAAGCGTAACATCCACGATCAGGCGGCGCGCGCTCACTGCGCGGCGGCTTTAGATTGCTGCACGCGCGACGTCTCAAGCTGCACTAATCACCTCGTCTGTCGCCGAACTCGCCGCACTGCCGCATCAAGGCGGCGAGACAGGCCGGTGAAGTTCATGTTCGACGAAACTTACGTGTGCCCATCCTTGCCTTTGCGACATTGAGCGGCCGTTGTCGAACGCGTTCGTGCGTGCGCCCCCCAATCGCTTTTCATCGGCGCGGTCGCTCGCGCGGGCAAAGGTCCCCGGGGGCGAAGGCGGGAATACTCGACAACACGTTGAGTTTGCGTATCAGATTTGCGTGATCGGCACGCGGATCAGCAATGGAACCGACCGGGCTGTTCCTTCATCAAATGCATGCTGGCCTAGCGCGCCCTTGCGTCGTCCTTTTCC
>DATAFY010000298.1:0-2605 GCA_036257205.1 Steroidobacter sp.
GATCACCAGCTCCTGTTTCCCGGCGCGAGCGAACTGAAAAGCGTAGCGCTCGTCCCTTTGCGCAGGCAGGATCGCCTGAACGGCAGCCTGAATTTCGGCAGCGCGGATGAAAAACGCTTCTCGCGCGTGCTTGCCACCGACTTCATGGCCCATCTTGGCGTGATCGCATCCTTTGCGGTCGAAAACGCCGTCAATCGCGCCCGCCTCATCCGCAGCGGCCTCACCGACTTCCTTACGGGTTGGCACAACCGCCGCTATCTGAATGTGCGACTGAAGGAGGAGCTGGCTCGCGCGCAGCGACAGGGAGCGGGTCTGACCTGTCTTCTTATCGATCTCGATCGATTCAAGCAAATCAACGACAAGCATGGCCACCTCGTTGGGGACATGGCGCTTCGCGAGGCGGCCCACCGCGTGGACGCCCAGATCCGCGGCGCCGACGCAGCCGCCCGGTTCGGCGGAGATGAATTTGTGGTGCTGGCGCCCGGGGTCACGCCGGCGCAGGCGGCTGCGCTGGCTGAGCGAATTCGGCTCGCAGTATCGGATTCGCCGCTGGAGCTTTCAGCGCACGTGAAGCTGAACATGACGGTTTCAATCGGCGTCGCGGGCATCGTTCTTACGCGCACCGAGAACGATCTGAAGAGCGCCGCAGAACGCCTGCTCGCGGACGCAGACGCCGCTCTGTACCGAGCAAAGCAGCTCGGCCGCAATCGAATCGAACTCGCCTGATTCTCCGCGATTGTTGGCGCAGCGGCGCGTCACTTCGCGCTGCTGCGGCGCATAAGCGCCAGGAACAACGGCGCGCCTACGATTGCGGTCAGCGCGCCCACGGGCAGTTGGCGCGGCGCAAAGAGCGTGCGTGCGCACAGGTCCGCGACCATGACGAGCATTCCGCCGAGCAATGCCGATGCAGGCAGCATGCGGCGATGATCCGCGCCGAGCAGCAGCCGCGCCAGGTGGGGCGTGACCAGTCCCACGAACCCGATCGTGCCCGCGGTGGTCACGCTCGCCGCGGTCAGTACCGAACTTCCGAGAAAGATGCCGATGCGCAAAGCCTCGACCGGCGCTCCGAGGGTGTGGGCCTGCAGTTCGCTTCGGGCAAGGACGTTGAGCTGGCGAGCGAATGGAAACGACACGAGGAGCGCGGCCAAAAACAGCGCCAGCAACGGGCCCGGACGATCGCTGAACGCCAGATCCCCCATGAGCCAGAACAGCATGCCTCGTAGTTGAGTTTCATCCCCAAGCGTCAGCAGCAGGCTTACGACTGCGCTGGCTGCGGCCGCGACAACGACGCCCGTGAGGAGCAGCCGCGTTGGAGTCCAGCCCCCGTCGCCGTGCGCGAGTGCGAATACGAGCAATGTGGCCCCCAGCGCTCCGAGCGCGGCGGCTGCATCGACGCCCAAGCCGCTGAGCCCGATCAGCATGGCCGCGAGCGCCGCCGCCGCCGCCCCGCCCGAAACGCCCATGACAAAAGGATCAGCCAGAGGATTGCGCAGCAGCACTTGCATCAAACCGCCCGCCAGCGCGAGGCAGCCGCCCGCTGCGAACGCAGTGAGGGCGCGAGGCAAGCGCAGGTCGAAAATGAGCGATTGAGCGAGCGGGTCCTGCGCCGCTAGACCATGCCACAAAGCCGCGGCCTCAAGGGTCACAGTTCCAGTGGTGAGCGACAGCATGAGGATGGCCGCCGTTGCGAGCGACAGCCCGACATAGACGGCGATGACTCGCGAGTGGTTCATAGCTGAAGGTTACGGTCTGCGCCGAGCGCCTCCAAGGCAATCCGGACGGTGGTTGCCCGGGAGGGCTTGTGGAACAATCGGCTGAGTTGGCTTTCTCAAGCACTATCCATGACAGACTTGATCGACGCAGACGGCTTTCGGGCGAACGTCGGCATCGTGCTGATGCGTCACGATCGCCAGGTGTTCCTGGGCGGGCGCAAGGGCGGACGCGGCTGGCAGTTTCCGCAAGGCGGCGTTCGCCGCGACGAGGCGCCCGAGCAGGCGCTTTATCGGGAGCTTAGGGAAGAAATCGGTCTCGAGCCCAGCGACGTGGAACTGATCGCCGGTACGCGCAACTGGCTTCGGTACCGTCTGCCCAAGCAGTATGTACGCAAAAACAGCATTCCGGCCTGTATTGGCCAGAAACAGCGCTGGTTCCTCTTGCGCCTGGTGAGCTCGGAAGATCGCGTGCACTTCGACGCCACAAATGAGCCGGAATTTGAGACGTGGCGCTGGGTCGACTACTGGACGCCTGTGCGAGAGGTCATCTATTTCAAGCGCGCCGTGTACGCGCGTGCGCTGGAACAGTTGGCGCAGCGCGCCTTCCCGCAAGATCCGCCTGCACTGCCGGAGTGGTGCGCTCAAGAGAAAAATCTGCGTAATCTCGCCGAGAGACGAAGGCAATCCGCGAAGCAGTGATTGAGCCGCGATCGCCGGCCCTGCGAGATCAGAAGGGTTTGACGACCGCGAGCGCCACGATCGCGATCAGCAGCAGGCTCGGTGCTTCGTTGAAGATGCGGTACCAGCGCTGCGAATAGCGATTCTTGTCCTGCCGGAATGCAACGATCAGGCGGTGACACCAGATGTGATAACCGAGCAGCGCGACCACGAGG
>DATAFY010000354.1:0-6930 GCA_036257205.1 Steroidobacter sp.
GCGGGTTGAGCGTGTTGAGCGCCGTGACGGCGTTCTCGATGCTCGTACCCTCCTGAGGGACCGTCTTGCGCAGGGCCGTGATCGCATCGCTCATCGCATTCGGGTCGCTTGACTTCAGCCATCTGCCGTCTGTGCCCGGCGCGAGCGCCCAGGTTTTCGTATTGAATGCATAGATTTGGAACTGGCCCTCGAGCGGCATCTGCGCCGCCAGCCACTCCACCGTCGAGATCGTGCGGCGCCACTTCTCCGAAGTCAGCTTCCGAGCCTCAGACATGTTGCGCATCCGCAGAACGTTCACGACGGTCTCATCAAGCATGCTCGCGGATGCATCGACGAGCAGGAGAATGCGTTCCCCGCCTATACGCAGTCCGGTGAGATACTGCCGATCGCCCGTACCGACGAAACCGCGCACGCGCGTACCCGTTGCAGTCGACTTCTCTGCGGCGCCCTCCAGCCTTCGCGCACCCTCTTCAAGAGATTTGAGGTCCGCCTTGAGCCGCTCGATCGCTTCTCGGCGAGACAGCGTCTGCTTGTCGGAGTCCGCCAGTTGCACCTTCAGACGTTCGGTTTCCTGGATCACGCGCGTTCCCAGCCCTTCAGTCCGGACGCGCTGGGCGTCGGTCTGGACGAGGGAATTGCGGAGCACAACGAGCTGCTGATAGCCCTGCAGCACTTGTTCTTCCAGCTGCGCAAGCTCGGCCCGCTGCGTCTGAGATTCGCTCATGCGCCGCAGACCGCCGTTCACGTTGATCAACGTATAGACGAGCACCACCGACCCGAACGCGCAGGTGATGCAGTCGAGGAACGACATGCTGAAGACTTCAGTCTTGCGGCGCGCCATCGTCGTTGACCAATTGAATCATTTCGAGCGTCACGCCCGGCGCGCCGAGACGCAGCCGATCACCCACGGTGAGCACTGTCCGGCCGAACACGCGTTCGTCGTTGATGTAAGAGCCGTACGTGCTGTGATCTTCCAGAATAACGGCCCCGTCGCGGCGCACGAGCGTGCAATGGGAGCGCGATACTCCCGGCGCGGCGTTGGGCAACGGCAGCGAACGCCTGCCCGGCTCCACCGCCCATCCCACAACGAGCGGCTGTTCGCTCAAGCGCCACGCTCGTCCCTGGAACAGCACGTGCGTCGGACGAAGCGGCGCCGGCGTGGACGCGACCTGCATCGAATCGCGCGTCGCGGCCGCGCGCGGCGTGGGCAATTGATGCACCAGCGCGAGCGCGTCCGAAGGGCGTCGGATCGCAGCCTCGTACTGCAGCGCTCCCAGGGCCGCAGCTCCGGGCTGCAAGACCTGGATCGTGCAATCGCGCAGAGCGCGCAATCGCTCCAACAATCCAGGCAAGACGGCGGCCCGGTCCGACAGGCGCAGTTCGATCGGCATGCCGGCGATGCGGGCGGCCTGAACCAACCGCACGAGTTCGCCGTAATGCTTGTCGACGGCGGCGACGAACTGCGCGCGTTCAATCTCGATCTCCAGCGCGCGCTCGCCGAACTGCATGGACGGCGTAATGCGGTCGGCGTCTTGGAGCTCGCGCAGCCACTGGGGCAACTGATCGAACATGCGCTGTTCAGCGGCGGCTTCGTGCAAGGGATCGAACCGCGTCTTGCGCACGAACTGTTCGGCGATGAACTGCATCCATGTCTGTTGCAGAGCGAGCACGCCGTGCCGCAGCGCGATCTCGTAGCGATTGCGTTTCAGTCCGCCGCCCTGGGCCGCGCCGCTGTGCTCCAGCACCGTGAGGGTGGCGTGCTGCAGCTCAAGTTCGAGGTGCAGCACGCGTGCGGGCGCAGGCTCGAGGCTGCACGCCGCCAGTCCTGCGTCCACCAGGCCGGCCGCGGGGACGCCGGTCTCATTGATGATCCCGAGCAGCAGACTCAGTTGTTCGCGCGTATATCCCGCAGGTACGGCGAGCAGGACTTGCTCCCCTTCTTCCCCTTCTGATTTGAAAGGCCGCAGCAATGCCTGCGCCTGCGCATAGGCGATGTCGGCCGTCGTACGCACCAGCCGTGAGGGACGCGCTAACGGCTCGACGCCCAGCGTGCGCCAATAATTGCTGTGCGCAAGCAACGGTTTCAGCCGCATCCGTCGCGCCGCCTGCTCGCCCGTAAGCGTCGCGTCCTCTTCGAGCAGCGCGATGCCTGGCGCTTCCGCCGCGATTGCGCGCGCATCGCCGCAGCGGCGGGCGAGCACGAGACCTGAATCGACGAGTGAGAGCGCCAGCATGTACCTGGTTCTGTCGTTGCCCGTGTCCGCCGGCGGCCGCCGGTTCTCTTCCCGTCTGCCGCCAACCGACGGAGAATCGCCTATCTCACCTGCATGTGCCGGATCAAACGCTGATCGATCCAGTGATCAGCGTCATGGACGAATTGTTCCTGCGCCTGTTGCAGCTGATGCAGGAAGAACATCAGCACAATCGTCAGCGACAACGCGACGAAGGTCGCGTTGAATGCGATGCCGAGACTGGAAGTCACGGCCGTAATGTCGCCGCCGACCGCCTGATTGGCCTGCAGCAGCGCATCACCGATGTGACGCACGGTGCCTATGAAGCCTATCGCGGGAATGGCCCAGGCGATGTAGCGGATCATGGCGAGGCCGGAGTCGAGCCGATCGGCCTCGGATTCGCACACCGCCCGCGAGGTCTCGGCGGAATCGCGAATGCTGCGCGTGGCTGAGAAGCGATCGAGCGTCCGCTGCAGAGCGCGCACGACGAGCATGCCTTTCACCTCTTCGGGCAGAGCCTCCAGCTGCCTGCCGTAGTCTTTCGCGTCCTCAGGCAGCACTTTGATGCCTTCCGGAACGTGAATCATCTCTCGGTCGAGGAGCTTGCGCTCGCGGCGCACCAGCAGCGCCTTGTAGCCGATGATCAGCATCGCCCAGACGAAATGAATGATCTCGCCTTCCTGCTCGATGTCCTTGATGACCAGCAGGAAGGATCGCTGCGGCACATAAGTGCGATCCTCCTTCATACGAGTTAGCTCAGCTTGCGTGATCGCTTCACCCTGCGGCCGCACCCATGCGACGTATGTCGCGTGGACGGCGATGATCGTAAAGACGAGCGCAAGCAGCGTGACCAAGAACTCGCTTGGATACTGGAAGCGGCGAGGCGTCGGAGCGGGCGCGGTAGTGCTGACCATGTGCAATGTCTCGGCGGCGGCGCGCGGCGTCAGATATCGATCGGGAACGAAACGTCGAAATCCGCCCGAACCTGCTCGGAGGGCGTGAAGCGCTGCGGCGAGGCGGCTTTGTCCGCTGCGCTCGCGGCGTGCTTGGACGCGCGGTCCTGATCTTCTTCAGAGTCAGGCTTCGGGTCAGCCGCGACGGGCGGCTGAGCAGACGTCGGCTTCGCCGCCTGCTTCGCAGCCTCCGTCTGAGCCTCACGCGGCGGGCTCGACGGGGGTGCGGCGGGCTCGGCGGCGAACAGAAGCGAGCCGCTCACTGCGACGCTGGCTAGCATGATGACGAATCTCATCTGCGGGTTCATGGTCGTACTCCCTTTCACTCTGCATAACGCGCAACGCGGAAGCCCATGTCGTTGCGCGCGGCATCGCCGAAATCGCGGGCCGATAAACGCAGATCCGTCACGCTGGCGTTCTTCCAGGTCGATCCGCGAACGACGTGCTGCTTGCCTTCCGTCGGACCGGTCGGGTCGACTGCGATGCTGCTAGAGTCGATGCTGACAGTGTAGTAATCGTGAATCCACTCGGCGACGTTGCCGCCCATGTCGTATAAACCGAGAGCATTTGGCGGAAACTTCGCAGCGGGCGCCGAGGCGGCGTAGCCGTCTTCGTAATCAGGGACGACGTCCTGAACAATCAGGCGAGCGGTCAGGTCTGCATAGTTGCCGGAACGAGGCGCCACCGGCAATGCGTCCCCCCACGGATAACGGCGCAGCGCGCCGTTGCGCTCTCGGCGCGCAGCCCATTCCCACTCAGCGTCGGTGGCCAACCGATACCCGCTTGTCAGCGGATTTTTCGCAACCAGCGCGTCGCCTTTCTTCTCGTAGGCCGGCGTCAAGCCCTCCTGCTCGGACAACCAGTTGCAATACGAGGCCGCGTCTTGCCATGTCACCCCGACCACCGGCTGATTGTCCAGATCCAGCGTGTGGTTGCCGACGATGCCGGAGCGGTGCTCCGGCTTGAACTTGCGAAACTGGCCGTTCGTCACTTCCGTGACGCCCATGTAGAACGCGCGCTTGAACTCCACCTCGCGCTGAGCTTCATTCGCGCGGCGCCCGGGTTCGCGCCGTGGGCTGCCCATCACAAACCGACCAATCGGCATCAGCTTCAGCTGTACGCCGCTCTTCGTGCTGATGCTCGCGGGCGTCGCCGCAAGGCGCGCCTGTTCGGGCGTGAGCAGCTGCGTCTGAACCACCTGCGCAACTCCGGGCCGCGGAGTCACGTTCGCCTTGTAGTCGACGTAGCCGGCCTTGCGAATCACGATCTCATGCGTCGTCGCAACGAGCCGCAAGATCTGATTCGCTGGGCCGTATGGCTGGCCATCCACGAGCACCTGTGCGTCTGCCGGCTGGGCGCGCACAGCCACCTCGCCGAAGACGCCGGAGAGGGGCACGGAAAGCGAACGCTCTTCCCCCGCCGCGAGTGTGACGGTGCGCGTCGCCGGTTCGTACCCCGGCCTGCTCAGCGCGAGGTTGTGCGCAATCTCCGGGCGCAACTCGAGCGTCACCGGCGTCTGCCCGCGATAGACGCCGGCGACGGAAACCGCGGCCCCTGCCGGTTCGGAACGCACGAGGAGCCGCGCGTCGGGCAGTCCGAGCTTGACGGGACCGACCCTGGTCGGTTGGTTCGCCTTGACCTGCACGTCCGTGGACCACGATTTGAAGCCTTCCAGGCGCAACTCCAATGGGTGATTGCCCGCGAGGACCTGGGTCGTGAGCGGGGTCGTTCCACGAGATTCGCCGTTGACCAGCACCTGAGCGCCTGGCGGTTCCGAGGCCACCGTCACATCCGCCCAGTTCGGGATCAGCTTCGGCGCGAAGCGCTGCAACTTCCCCCCGCCGTCGATCTGCACGTGCGCGCTGAAGGGCTGATAACGCTCCGCTGCGATCGAGATCTTGCGCCGACCCGCAGACAACTCGAACACGCCGGGCGCGGCGCCTACCGCCTTGCCATCGACCGTCACTGACGCGGGCGCCGGCGTTTCGACGCGCAATTTCCCCGGCAGCTTCGCGAGCCTCAGCATGAACTGCTGATCCGATGCGCTGGTGACGTGCGCGGTAAGTTCGGCGGGCGCATAACCGGGGCGTTGCGCTCTAAAGCGATACTGCCCAGGCTTAAGCAGCACGCGCCCGCCGATGCGAAGCGCAACGGCGGGAGAGATCTGCAAGTCAGCATCCTCGGGCGAGGTGCGGACACTGATGGATGTCGCCGTAAAGATGAACCATAGGACCACAGCGATGATGGCCGCACCCACGCCGGCAGCGACGCGCAATGGACTGAGCGCAATCGTGCGACGCTGGCGTCGTGCTTCTGTGGGGCGAAAGCGGGCGACATCGATCCGCTGTGCCTCGCCTTCGGTTTCGCCGCGCAGGCGCTGCCCGGGAATTACGACGGGAGGCGCGGTGATATTGCCCGAGGCGCCGTCCTCTACCTCGACCACATGCACATCGTCGTTCTGCGCGACGCGCAGACGAGCCGCCCCGAGATTCACGACGTCTCCGACGCGCAACCACGTGGAGCGCGGCACGGGCTCGCCGTTGTGGAGCACCTGTGCGCCCTCTGCAGGCTGAACGAACAACTGCCCTTCGTGCAACCCCAGATACGCTTCAGGCCCGGGCGGACGGCCCGCGAGGACCACCGTGCTGCCTTCTCCGCCGACGGCGATTGGAAAATTTTCGGTCGCGAAGCGACGTTCGCCCAGCGCCTCGCGCAACAGCAACCCGCTCAAATCCGATCCTCGCAGCGAATCACGACAGGTTCGAGCGGCGTTGCCGGCGTCACATTGATCTGGCGACGCACGTCGTGGTAGCCAGGCCGCGTACCCACGACCGTATAGCTGCCGGGCGCCAGCTCGAGCGAGCGCTGCGAGAACGCACCGAGTTGGCCTACGCGATAGATAGTCACTTGGGTCACGTTGTCCGATTCAAGGGCCACGCGGACTGGAATGTCGGCTCGCGCGGTCCAGTCTTTGAGCGCGCCGATCTGTTTTAGCAATAGCGGTCCGGGATGTTCGATCGCGCTCGCGCGGGCCAGCGTTTCACGGGCCGCGGCCCGTACCGACTGACTGAACAGACGTTCGGGCTGAGTCAAGTACATCTCCAGTTGCTCGTTCAGGTCCGCTCGCGGACTCGTGCGCTGGACGCCTTCGTTTGCAGCAGCGACCGTGGAATCGAGCTCTATCACCGCTCGGTACTCTTTCATAGCGTCAGCCCAGCGTTCCTTGCTTTCGAGTTCTTTGGCGCGCTCAAGTTTCGTTGCGATGACTTTCGTACGCTGTTCCTGCTCGATTTGGCGCAACGCCTGCGCAATCTCGGGGGCCAGCGGCCGGATCTTGCGCGCTTCTTCGAATGCGCTTCGCGCGGCTGCGTAGTCCCGGCTGGCCAGCGCCTGGTAGCCGCGAGCCATCGCGCTCGCGAACGCGTCTCCTGCCAGGCGCGCCTCAATGCGGCGCACGCCCGCCGCGGCGCGCTGGGTCTGACTATCTAGCGCGAGCGCCTTGCGGAAGTTCGCGACGGCCTCGTTGGCGTCGCCTTGTTTTTCAAGCTGTTCCCCGGCCGCGACGAGTCGCAGCGCTTCATCCAACGTTGCGGTTCGTTTCAGACCCTGAGCGGCAGTCTGATTGGCCGGTTCGATTCGCGATGCGAGTTCGAATGCGGCCTTCGCCTCTTCCGAGCGTCCGGCGTTCAGCGCCTGCCCGCCCGCGGACAGTTGCTCCTCGACCACCGCACCAGCTCGCTTCTCCA
>DATAFY010000370.1:0-4149 GCA_036257205.1 Steroidobacter sp.
GAAAGTCGAGCGCGCGGTGCAGCTTTCGGCGGAAAAGTACTGTTCAGCGAGCGCGATGTTCGCAAAAACCGCGAAGCTCGAGCATAGCGTCGAGATCGTGGACGTGGATGCTGTTGCGCCGACTGGCGAGCGCTGACGACGGCCGGCGATAGCGCCTTCCGGCCGGCGCGCGTCACGCCCTTATCTTACGCCCGCGGGTTGCGCGCTCTTCGGCCCTACTCCGAGGCGAGCCGCGCGGCGTGATAGCGCAGATGTTGCTCCATGTACGTCGAGATGAAGTAGTAGCCGTGGTCGTACCCAGGATGGAAGCGCAACCGAAGGTCCACGCCGCTCGCGCGACACGCATCCGCGAGTAGCTCCGGCTTCAATTGTTCGCTCAGAAATTTATCGCTCGAGCCTTGGTCGACGAGAATCGGTCGCGGGTAACCCCGGCCCCCAATGAGGGCGGCCGCGTCATAGTCGAGCCACTCGCTGCGATCCTCGCCAAGATAGCCGCGAAACGCCTTTTGCCCCCAAGGGCATTGCGAGGGAGCCGAGATCGGCGCAAAGGCTGATACGGAACGATACTGTTCCGGATTGCGCAGGGCGCATACGAGCGCGCCGTGACCGCCCATGGAGTGGCCGAAGATCCCTTGCGCGTCGGGGTCAGCGCCCAATGAGCGCACGAGCTCCGGCAGCTCCCGTGCGACGTAGCTGTACATGCGATAGTGCGCGCGCCACGGCGGCTGCGTCGCGTCGACGTAAAATCCAGCGCCCAAGCCGAAATCCCAATCCGCGTCATCGCCGGCGATTCTGGCCTGGCGCGGGCTCGTATCAGGCGCAACGAGCATCAATCCCAGCTCGGCTGCAATCCTTTGCGCCCCTGCTTTGATCATGAACGTCTCTTCCGTGCAGGTGAGTCCCGCGAGGTAATACAGCACAGGCACTGGGCGCTCTTCGGCCTGTGGAGGGACATAGACGGCGAAGCGCATCTGCGTGCTGCACTCGCGCGACTCGTGCGTGTAAAAGCGCTGCCAACCGTCGAAGCAGCGGTGTTGCGAGGCGACGTGCAGCATAGGACCGCAGGGAGCGACCGGGCGAGTGTTGAATAGCGCCGGCGCGCACTATCGCCAATCGTCCCTCGCTAGTCAGTAGTCATTAGTCACTATGCGGGTCACTATGCGACGCGGCTCGGCGTCCCCCTGTAAGGAACGCACATCTCGCCCGATTCCCCGATCGGACGAAGTCTCATCGCTTCCACAGCCGCTCATTCGTGCCGCAACGCTTCGATGGGATCCATCTGTGCAGCGCGACGTGCGGGAAGAAAGCCGAAGGTGACCCCCACGGCCGCCGAGAAGGCGAATGAGAGCAGAACGATTCCGGGATTCGGGACGAAGGGAACGCGGAAGGCGCTGGTGGCGAGCGCGCCTGCCGCCAGACCCAGCACGACGCCAATGACGCCCCCGAAAGCAGCCAGCGTGACCGCTTCGACGAGAAACTGCAGCAGCACATCGCGCGCCATCGCGCCCACCGCCAGCCGTGTGCCGATTTCACGCGTGCGCTCGGTCACGGACACAAGCATGATGTTCATGATGCCGACGCCGCCCACGATGAGGCTCACGGCTGCAACGGCGCCGAGCAGGGCCGTGAGCACTCGTGAGGAGTTCGTGAACGCGCTCGCGATCTCCTTGAGATCGCGCACGTTGAAATCGTCGTCGGCGCCGCCGCGTATCTTGCGGCGCTCGCGGAGCAAGCGCTCGATGTCGAGCTGCACCTTCTCTGTCGGGACGCCCTCGCGCGCGGACACGAGAATGGAGCTGACGTCCGAATTGCCGACCATCCGCCGCTGCAGGGTGCGCAGCGGAATGACCACGATGTCGTCCTGATTCTGGCCGAAGCCGGACTGGCCTTTGGGCGCGAGCACGCCGATCACGTGACAGGACAATTTCTGCAGGCGAATGCTGGCGTCGACTGCGTCCTGATCGCCGAAGAGTTCCTGGCGCACCGTCTCGCCCAGCAGACACACGGACGCGCCCGCGCGGACCTCCGATTCGGAAAAGTTGCGCCCTGCTGACAGCGGCCAGTCGCGCACTTCGATGAATTTGTCGCTCGTGCCCGTGATCTGCGTCGACCAGTTGGCGTTCCCATAGATCGCCTGCGAGACCGTATTGGAACTCGGCGCGACGGCGCGCACGCCGGAGATCTCGTTCTCGATCGCACTCACATCGTCCATCGTGAACGGCGGTGCAGAGGAGCGCGCGCCCCCCGGCCCGCCGAAGCCCTGGCCCCGAAACACCTGCAAGAGGTTGACGCCGAGTTTTTGGATGTCCGCTTGCACCTGCGCCGTGGCGCCTTCGCCGATGGTCACCATCGTGATCACCGCCGCAACGCCGATCACGATGCCCAGAATGGTGAGCGAGGAGCGCAACACGTTGCGCCTGATCTCACGCAGCGCAAGCAGGACGGCGTTCAGCAGCATGGAAGATTCTCGCGGCTGCAGGCGGATATCATGAGGAGCTCTCGATGCGCCGAAGCGTCATGTTCGGCTCATCGCTTTCGATCAGTCCGTCGCGGAACCGGACGATTCGTCGCGACCACGCCGCGATATCCGGCTCGTGAGTGACCATCACGATCGTAATGCCGCGCTGTTCATTCAGGAACGTCAACAGCTTCATGACCTCGAAGCTCGTCGCCGTGTCGAGGTTGCCCGTGGGTTCGTCCGCGAACAGCACGCGCGGCTCGGTGACGATCGCGCGGGCAATCGCCACACGCTGCTGCTGACCGCCGGAGAGCTGGCTCGGGACATGGGCTTCGCGGCCTGCCAGGCCCACGTCCTGCAGCGCCTTGCGCGCTCGAGCATGCCTCTCCTCAGCCGGGAGGCGCCGGTAGATGAGCGGCAGCTCCACGTTCTCGAGCGCGGTCGCGCGGCTGAGCAGATTGAAACCCTGAAACACGAAACCGAGGTAGTTGCGACGCAGCAGCGCGCGCTGATCCGCACTCATATCGCCCACCGGCACGCCCATGAAGCGGTACGCGCCGGTGGCGGGCGTATCCAGGCAGCCCAGGATGTTCATGCACGTCGACTTCCCTGAGCCGCTGGGTCCCATCACCGCGAGAAACTCGCCCGCTTCGATGCGCAGATCGACGCCGCGCAGCGCACGGACTTGCGCCTCGCCTTCGCCGTAGATCTTCGTCGCGTGCGACAGGTCGATGAGCGGCGTCGGCCTTCCGGGCATGCCTGTCACGGCTTGGCGGCCTCCATGTCCACGATGACCCTCATTCCCGGTTCCAGCTTGCGCTCGAGCGCTTTTCTGAACTCCTGGTTGTTCGCGAGCGTGCCGGGCAGATTCATCGGCCCCGGCCGGCGCTCCAGCACCTCAGTCATGCGGCCGTCCGTGGGCCCCGTGCGCAGGATGACGAGCGCCGGCCTGCCGTCCTCCACGATCCAGGCCCGGCTCAGCCGCCGCACCGCGCCGCCGTGCTGCATGCCTGTGGGCCGCCTCATTTGCGGCATCAATGCGGACAGTGGGCTGCGTTGCTGAGGCGTCCGGGCTCCTGGGAGCTCGACGCCTTCGGGCGTAAAGCGCAGCGCAGCATTCGGCACCAAGACTGCATCGTGGATGCTGGTGGTGACGATCTCCGCCGTCGCGGTCATGCCGGGGCGCAGCGACAAATCCGAATTGTCGACGTTGAGCACGGTTTCATACGTCACAACACCCGTTGAAGTCGCGCTGCTCGCCGCGCTCGAGGCTGAGGTAGAGGATTTCGCGGTGTTGCTGGAAGCAAAGTGAACCTGCGTGATGTGCGCCGAGAACGTGCGGCTGGGGTATGCGTCCACGGTGAACGTCCCCTGCTGCCCCACTTGCACGGAGCCGACGTCGGCCTCATCGACGGACACATGCAGCTCCATCTTCTTGAGGTCCTCGGCAAGCGTGAACAGGGTGACGGCCTGCAACGACGCCGCGACCGTCTGACCTGATTCGGCCGAACGGACGAGCACGACGCCGTTGATCGGCGAGCGGATGTTGGCCTTGCTCAAATCGGTGCGCACCGCTTCGAGGTTTGCGCGCGCCTGCGCCACCGCTGCTCTGGCCGCGGCTTCATCGGCTTCAGCGCGCGCCAACGTCGCCTCGGCGACATCCATATCCTGCTGGGACGGCAGCTTGTTGC
>DATAFY010000434.1:0-2326 GCA_036257205.1 Steroidobacter sp.
CCTAGCACGCCATAGAGCTTGAACGCGACCCACACATCCGTGTTGAAACTACGGGCGATGTACAAGTTAACCGCGCCGACGAAGAAGAAGAACGCGATCCACATCCAGCTGAGCTTGAGCCAGCTGGAGCGCTCGAGCGCAAAGTTGGCGCTCAGCATGCGCTGGATCACGGGTTGCTCACCGACGAAGTGGCTGAGGAGGAAGCCCGCGGCGAAAAGCCAGTTTACGACCGTGACTTTCCACTTGATGAACGCCTCGTCGTGTATCCACAGCGTGAGGCCGCCGAACACAAGCACTAGCGCCGCTGAGACCAACGCCATGGTGCTCACCTTGCGATAACGCAGCCACTGATACACGGTCTGAGCAAGGACGGCGACGATGAGCGCCGCGGTTGCAACATAAATGTCCGTCAGCTTGTAAGCGACGAAGAAGGCGATGACCGGAAATAAGTCAAAGAGTAGGTGCATCTACGGCGTGGGTGCGGGATGACGTGAACGGGCGGCTATCATAGAGGAAGTGGCCTTCGACGGGTGACTTGGTGAATAGACGCAGTCGGCGCTAGGTCGGGTCGCACGTTCAATGTCGGCGACTTGGCGGCGGGTGATTGGGGCGGATATGGATTCCACAATCAATGGACGCAAATTTCCGAGAGCTGCGCGCTGGAGCATGCCAAGCCGTTATCTTGAGATTCATCCGAGAAATCCTCAGCCCAGATTGATCCGGCAAGCGGCCGAGATCATCCGCGCGGGCGGGGTCGTCGTATATCCCACGGATTCGTGCTACGCGCTCGGCTGCCGTATCGCAGACAAGGCTGCGATCGAGCGAATTGCGCGTATACGGCAGACGGACAAGCGCCACCATTTCACGCTGGTGTGCCGCGACCTGTCGGAGATCGCCCGATACGCGCGCGTGAACAACCAGCAGTATCGAACCCTGAAGGCGTTCACGCCCGGGCCGTACACGTTCATCCTGCAGGCGACGCGCGAGACGCCCAAAAGACTCCAGAATCCGCGTCGACGCACGATCGGCATACGCGTGCCGGATCACCCCGTGCCGCAGGCGCTGCTCGCAGCGCTTGGCGAGCCGCTCATGAGCTCAACGCTGCTGCTGCCCGGCGAGGAGCATCCGCTCAGCGATGCGCGCGAGATCTTGATCCGGCTGGAGCATGTCGTGGACGCGGTGCTCGACAGCGGCAGTTGCGGACTGGAGCCGACGAGCGTGATCGATCTGGAAGGGCCCGCGCCGGTGATCGCCCGCCGAGGCACGGGAGACGTCAGCGCCTTCGAATGAGGTCGCGGGGCGGGTCGGCGAGGAGGCGATGGCGAGTCGGCCTGTCAAGCTGCGTATAATGCGCCGCCGTCGCAGTCGCTTGCCTTCCCTGACTCAACAATGCGTCGCAACGCGTTGAGCCGAAAGAGATCGGCTCGAAAGTGCGAGCTACGAACACGGGTTTCGATACTGCCTTGAGCGCGATCAACGTCACGAACCGCCGCGTCCTGTCCGGCATGCGTCCCACAGGCGCGCTCCACCTTGGCAACTACCACGGCGCGCTCAAGAACTGGACGGAGCTGCAGTACCAGTACGAGTGCTATTTTTTCGTCGCGGATGTTCATGCCCTGACAACGGGCTACGAGGACACCTCGGACCTCGAGAGCAACGTTTGGGAAATGGTCATCGACTGGCTCGCCGCGGGGTTGAATCCCGCCAGCGCCACGATGTTCATTCAGTCGCGAGTGCCGGAGCATGCCGAATTGCACCTGTTGCTTTCGATGATCACCCCCCTGGGCTGGCTCGAGCGTGTTCCGACGTACAAGGACCAGCAGGAGCAACTGAAGGATAAGGATCTGGCCACCTACGGCTTCCTGGGCTATCCGTTGCTTCAGGCCGCCGACATTCTTCTCTACAAGCCCGCATACATCCCCGTGGGCGAGGATCAGGTCGCGCACGTGGAGATCACGCGCGAAGTCGCGCGACGCTTCAATCATGTATACGGACGCGAGCCTGATTTCGAGGTGAAAGTCGAGAAAGCCATCAAGAGTTTGGGCAGCCGCAACGGCTCTCGGTACCGCGAGTTGCGCCGTCTGTTCCAGGAACAGGGCGATGCGACCGCGGTCGAGCAGGCGCGCTCGATGCTCGAGGGCAACGCGCGCCTGACGCTGGCCGATCGCGAGCGGCTAATCGGTTATCTGGAGGGAACCGGTCGCAGCATTCTCGTGGAACCCGAAGCGCTGCTGACAGCGACGCCCAAGGTGCCCGGACTGGACGGGCGCAAGATGTCGAAGTCGTATGGCAATACGATCGGGTTGCGCGAGGACCCAGACTCAGT
>DATAFY010000443.1:0-2354 GCA_036257205.1 Steroidobacter sp.
TGGACCTACGTGATCGTCGCCGAGCTGATCGGCGCGTCCTCGGGCATCGGCCACATGATCATGGACAGCCAGGCGCTTCTCAACACCGGCCAGATCATCTTCGGCATCGTGGTGATCGGCGTCATCGGCCTGGTCTCGGACTACCTCTTCAAGGCGCTCAACCGGCGGCTCTTCCCCTGGAGCCTCGCGTGAGCAAGCTCGCGATCGAGGGAGTATCGAAGAATTTTGCTCAAACTAGAGCATTGGAAAGAATCGACCTCGCGATCGCGGACAACGACTTCCTCTGCATCCTCGGCCCGTCGGGCTGCGGCAAGTCGACGCTGCTGCGCATCGTCGCCGGGCTCGAAGCACCGAGCACCGGCCGCGTGCTGCTCGACGGCCAGGCGGTCGAGCGCCCCGGGCCCGACCGCGGCATGGTGTTCCAGTCCTACACGCTTTTCCCCTGGCTGACGGTGCGCCAGAACGTGCTTTTCGGCACACGCTCAAGAGAAGACATCGCCGACGCCTTGATCCTCAGGGTGGGCCTGAAGGGATTCGAGAACCACTACCCGAAGCAACTCTCCGGCGGAATGCAGCAGCGAACGGCGCTCGCGCGCGCGCTCGCCAACGATCCGAAGATCCTGCTCCTGGACGAGCCTTTCGGCGCGCTCGACAACCAGACACGGGCGCTCATGCAGGAGCTGCTGCTCGGCATCTGGGAGGCCGACCGCAAGACCGTGCTCTTCGTCACGCACGACATCGAGGAGGCGATCTTCATGGCGAACCGCGTCGCGGTGATGTCGGCGCGGCCCGGGCGCATCAAGTCCATCGTCCCGATCGCGCTGCCGCACCCGCGGCACTACACGATGAAGACCACGCCGGAGTTCTCGCGCTACACGGCCGAGCTCACCGAAGAGATCCGCATCGAGTCCATCCGCACGATGGAGATGGCGTCTACGGCATCCATTACCTAGACCCGACCTGCACCTCGCCTACCGGCCCGGGTGCTCGAGCACTTCCGCAACCGCGCCGAGCCCGCGGGCTAGACGCGGAAAACGCGTAGCGCAAGACAAGGACGGGCGACATTTCCCGGTGCATCGCGCTGTCCCGTGAAATCCCGCTGTTTCAGACAATTCAACCGCGTGACCCCGGCGGTTCTGTCCATCCTGGCCGCCGCCACGCTAAGTCATGGCTCCGCAAGCCTTTCCCGTCACCCGCCGCCATGATATACGGCAGACGTTCTGACTATTGGACTGTTGGGCCGCATCAAAAGCGGCTGCTCAGCCGCCCGACATAAAATGGACGCCGAGGCGCACCGATGAGAATTGACATCGACAAACTCACCGAGGAGGAACTCGTCGATCTCAACAACCGCATTGTCGAGCGACTGCGATTCCTGCATCAGGCGCGGTCGCACAAGCGGATGCTCGACTTCAAGATCGGCGAGCGCGTTTCGTTCCAGCCGGAAGGGCGTCCCATGATCGTCGGCATTCTCGCCCGTTACAACAAGCGCACGGTCACTGTCCTGGCCGGGAGTGAGCGCTGGAATGTCGCTCCTCATTTGCTCCACCGGGTGGTCGAACCCGAAGACCTCCAGGTCGACGATCCAAACGTTGTGCCCATCCGCAAGAAGTGAACGCTTGATGCAGCCCAACAGCGCAATCGACGGCGACACTTTTGCGGCGCCGCTACGCGCTTGCGGCAGTACGCGTCATTGCGAACGTTAGATGACTGCTGATTGGCCGCCGCCGAAGAGTCTACCGCCGGGGTTCCCGCTGCCCTCCGTAGACAGTTCTGGGCGCCCAATTCGGGTTGGTGCAAAGGTAAGGATAGAGTCGGTAGCATCGTGCGCTCGAGGGTTGCCGCAGGAAGATCAGGCTCGACTGAAGTCGTATGTGGGCAAGATATTCGAGGTCCTCGAGATCGACCGATACGGAATGGTCTGGTTTGGAGCTGACGGGAGCAGCGCCAACTTCAGTCTGAAGCCCAGCGAGGTAGCTGTCACTTGAGCATGCAGTCATCTAACACCTATGAGGCCCCGGCGCGTCAAGAGGTCTCGAAGAGCGGTTTCTATGCCTGGGGGGGACGTGGCCAGAGCGCTCGCCGTCGCAGCGATGAGCAGCTCGGCGCAGCCATCGCCCGAATCCACCGTGAGAGCCGCGGCGCATACGGTTCGCCACGTGTTCACAAGGCGCTCAGACGCGAGGGCATTCACTGCAGCAACAAGCGCGTGGCGCGCCTGATGCGTGAACTCGGCCTGCGCGGGCGCGTAAGCAATCTCTACCGGCGCTCACCGTCGTTGCACAAGTTCTTCGCCAAAACCGTTGAGCACTGAAGTGGAGGTCCTCAATGTCGGAAGTGAAGAGGAAGGTCAC
>DATAFY010000457.1:0-7970 GCA_036257205.1 Steroidobacter sp.
AGTAGCGCCAACGACCCAAGCAACCGTTGCGACAAGGAAATCTCTTTGGCGAAAGATGCGAGGACAAGACGACGAGTTCTCACGAACAAGGGACCGGCACTCTCTTGGGAAAAGCCTGACCTCAATTTTACATACGCTGCGTGCGGGTGCAGCTACGCTGACCGTTGCGGCGTCACGTCCGTTCGATGGGCGAAGCAGGGTCGGGCGATCGGCGGCGGTCGCCGTGCCGCCGGACGTGTTCCGATGCGCCCGACAAGCGCAGTACGTCGGCTTGTCGGGGCTGATCGAGCCGCGCCGGCGGAAATCGGCCGGCTCATCCTGGGCTGCAGCGGCGACCTGCGGCCCAGCCAACGTCGCACTCAGCGCAGCGGTTAACACAAGCGCGGCGGCGCAGCCGCGGTGTTGCGGCAGGTCTCAATATCGGCAGCAAGGACTTGTCCGTACGCTTCGGATGCTTTTTCCGGAGAGGATCATGTCGGCGTTGAGCGACGTTCTGATCATCGGAGGCGGCCACAACGGACTCGTATGCGCGGCATATCTTGCGTCCGCAGGTCTCAAAGTGACGGTGCTCGAGCGACGCCACATCGTTGGCGGCGCTGCGGTCACGGAAGAGTTCCATCCCGGCTTTCGCAACTCTATCGCGTCCTACACGGTCTCGCTGCTCAATCCCAAGATCATTCGCGACCTTGAATTGCACAAGCATGGCTTGCGCATCGTCGAGCGTGAGATCTCGAACTTTCTGCCGACTTCCGACGGTCGCTACTTGAGCGTCGGCGCTGGAAGCACACAGGAGCAAGTCGCGAAGTTCTCGAGGAAGGACGCTGCGCTCCTCGACGTATATGCGCAAAGACTCGAGATGATCGCCGATACGATGCGCGCACTCGTGCTGGAGACGCCCCCAAACGTCGTCGAAGGCGACTGGCGCGCCGCGCTGCCCGAAATGCTCCGCGCCGCTCGCGTTGGGGGGCGTTTCAGCAGACTCGATCTTCCGACGCGGCAGGAACTGCTGACGTTGTTCGCCAGCTCGGCGGGCGACTATCTCGATGGTTGGTTCGAGAGCGACCCGATCAAAGCGGTCTACGGCTTCGACGGCGTCGTGGGCAACTACGCGAGCCCATATATGCCGGGCTCCGCATATGTGCTGCTTCATCACGTATTCGGCGAGGTGAACGGCAAGAAAGGCGCCTGGGGTCATGCAATCGGCGGCATGGGCGCGATTACACAGGCCATGGCGCACTGCGCGGCGGCGCGCGGCGCAGACCTTCGCGTCAATGCAGGAGTGCGCGAGGTTCTG
This sequence comes from Steroidobacter sp., assembly GCA_036257205.1. Classification (GTDB taxonomy): domain Bacteria; phylum Pseudomonadota; class Gammaproteobacteria; order Steroidobacterales; family Steroidobacteraceae; genus Steroidobacter. Next base: position 1,295 of record DATAFY010000457.1, read on the forward strand.
GTCGAAAACGGGCGCGCCGTCGGCGCTGTAACCGAGCGAGGGGAAATTTTTCGCGCCGCCGCAGTAGCGTCGAATCTCAATCCCAGCCTGCTATATCTGCAACTGATCGATCCCGCCGCCCTATCGCCTGCATTCCGACAGCGCATCAGCCGCTGGCGCTGCGGCTCCGGCACGTTTCGCATGAACGTCGCGCTGTCTGAGTTGCCCGATTTCGCGTGCTTGCCCGGGAGGCGACGCGCCGCGCATCACACCGCGGGAATCATCATCGCGCCCACGCTCTCCTATATGGAGCGGGCGTATTTCGACGCGCGGCTGGAGGGCTGGTCGCGCCAACCCATCGTCGAGATGCTGATCCCGTCGACGCTCGACGACAGCCTTGCGCCGCCCGGCCGGCACGTCGCAAGCCTTTTCTGCCAGCATGTCGCGCCGCGCTTGCCGGATGGAGCATCGTGGGACGTGCATCGTGAACGTGTCGCCGATCTCATGATCGGGACCGTCGACGCGTACGCACCGAACTTCAAAGCCTCAATACTGGGCCGCCAGATCCTCAGTCCGCTGGACCTCGAACGCACATTCGGCTTGGTCGGCGGCGACATATTTCACGGGGCGCTGAGTCTTGATCAGATTTTCTCTGCTCGACCGATGCTTGGCTACGCGAATTACCGCGGCCCTTTGCCCGGTCTGTACATGTGCGGCTCAGGTACGCATCCCGGCGGCGGGGTCACCGGCGCGCCGGGACATAACGCTGCGCGCGAGATCATTGCTGATTTCAAGGCGAGACGGCTCAAGCGCGTGTCGCGATCACATGCCGCACGCGGCTAGCGTATTCTGATGTGCGTCGAGCGCTCAGGATGCCGGTTGATTCACCGTGGGAGAGAAAGGCTTGTGATCCGATCCGTCGTGAACGTCTCGGCTGCATCGGTGCTCGTCTGTCTATTTTCAGGCGCGAAAGCGAGCGCGGAGAACCAACAATCTCGCAATCCAGCAGAAGCACTGGAGCTGCCGACGGTCGTGGTCGTCGGCACGACGCCGCTTCCAGGCCTCGGCACGCCAATGCGCGATGTGCCCGCAAACGTGCAGATCTACACCAGCGAGGATCTGGCCAGTCAGCGCCAAACGAATATCACGGACTACCTGGAACAGAATCCTACAGGCGTCTCGATCAACGCCGCACAGGGCAATCCCTTTCAGCCGGACGTCAATTTTCGAGGTTTCGGCGCATCACCGTTGCTCGGCACGCCTCAAGGAGTTTCGATTTTTCAGGACGGCGTACGAGTCAATGAGCCTTTCGGCGACATCGTCAATTGGGATCTCATGCCGCAATCCGCCATTGCGGGCATGCAACTGATTCCGGGGTCCAATCCCGCCTTCGGCCTGAACACGTTGGGGGGCGCATTGGCCGTCTATACCAAGAGCGGCGCGCACTATCCTGGAGGCGCTGCGGAAATCTCCGGCGGCTCTTACGGACGCAAGAGCGCTGTCTTTGAGTGGGGCGGCTCAAGCGGGCCGCTCGACTACTTCGCTACAGCCAACTACTACGATGACGATGGCTGGGCTGAACACAATCCGAGCAAAGTGCGTCAATTCTTTGGCAAGCTCGGCTGGCAGAATCAAACGAGCGATCTCGATCTGTCCTTCACGGCCGCCGATAACATCCTGCAGGGCGTGCAGACGTTGCCCGTTTCTTTTCTCGACGACATCCGGCAGGCGTACACCTACCCGGATGAGAATCAGAACAAGCTCGCATTCATCGCTGCAAAGGGCAGCCGTTTCCTGGCTGAGGACGCATTGCTCGGAGGAAATCTCTATTACCGAAAGTACCAGACCCGCAATCTCAGCAGCAATGTCAATGACGATTTCGACACTGACGGCGTTCAGGCGACCAACGACGCAACTGAGATAGACCAGGACAGCTACGGCGGCGGCGTACAACTCGTGCTCACGGGCGAGCCGTCGGGGCGCAGCAACCAGCTTACGTTAGGCGTGAGCGCCGATCTTGCAACGGCGCGCTTCACCCAGAATTCTCAGGATGCGGAATTCACCGCGGACCGCGGCACTGTGGGCATCGCTCCTTTCGAGCTCGAGACCGATGCAGACACCAGCAGTCGTTATCTAGGGGCATTCGTGGCTGATACGTTCAGCCTCAGCGCTAAATGGACGCTCACAGCATCGGGTCGCTACAACCATGCACGGCTGCGCATCAAGGATCGCACCGGCGGCGCACCGCTACTGAACTCCGAGAGTACATACGCGCGCTTCAATCCTGCCGCAGGGGTGAACTTCAACCCCTCCCCGCATCTCACAGCGTACGCGGCTTACAATGAGGGGATGCGTGCGCCCACCGCGATTGAGCTCACGTGCGCCGACCCCAACGCCGCGTGCAGATTGCCCAATGATTTCCTAGCCGACCCTCCGCTGCACCAAGTCATCTCCAAAACCATGGAGGTCGGCGCACGCGGCCGGGTCGGAGCGAAATGGCAATGGAGCGCCGCCGTATACAGGACGCGCCTCTTGAATGACATCCAATTCATCAGCGCCGAAGCGGGTGCAACCAACGCGGGATACTTTGCGAATATCGGCACAACTCGTCGTCAAGGAGTAGAACTTGGCCTCGCAGCGCACATCGACCCCGGGTCATTGGAAATTCGCTACGCCTTTCTCGACGCCGCGTTTCAGTCGGGATTTCGCGAGCGCAGTCCCGGCAACTCGAGCGCGGACGCGGACGGCATCATCGAAATCTCGCCCGGGGATCGCATCCCTGCAAACCCGCGGCATGTTCTGAAGGCGCGGGCAACCTGGAGCGTCACGCCTCAGCTCTCGGTCGGCGCCAACATTCTCGCGAGCGCACCGAGCTATGCCCGCGGCGATGAAAACAACGCGGACGTCAACGGACAGACGCCAGGCTTCACTGTCGTGAACTTGGATGCGCGATATCTTGCGGCGGAACGAATCGAGATCTTCGTGAGAGTCAACAACGTGCTCGACCGACGCTATACAAATTTCGGCGTGGTGGGCCAGAACTTCTTCACTGGGCCGGACCGAACGTTCGGTCCCAGCACGGGTGTCGATCCTCGGCCGGAACAGTTTCGTGGTCCTGGCGCACCGCGAGTGTTCTTGCTGGGCGTCCGTTATTCATTTGGACGACGATCCAAAACGAGCCCCGGAACCGACGATTAGGCAACAACCGTTGCGACCGGACCGCCGGCCGCTCGACAGCCGCGCGCGGTCGGCGTGCGCGAATGAGCTGAGCGGGAACCTGAGTGCAAGAGAATTGCAAAGCTCGGTTGAACTGCTACACCACATCGAAAAAAGACTGAGGCGGATCCGGCGCTCGCTGGGCGTCGCGTGTAGCGCCACAGCGTCGGGTCTGTTCAGCGAAGTCGCTGCTGTCGGCTGCGCTGCACGCATGTAGACACACGCGCGTACGTATATATATGTGTGGCGGCCACACCGTAACCCTGCAACCGGGTCGGTGTTCTGGCGGATGCTGAATGGGCCGAAACTTGTCAGAGCCGTCGACTCAGCACCCATCGCAAGGAGATCAGCGCCGAGGTCATTCGCCTGGCGATGGCGGCTCCTCTTTCTGCCGGGGTGCGGCGCTGGCGTTCGTACACGACCACGAAACCGCTATGGGAATCCACGCCGTACGCCTCGCGGCGTCCAATCCAGTTCACGGCGGCGGGGCTCGCGCGCCCAGACCACTCGAGCTCGAAGGGGTGAGCTCGAATGGGATACCCCGGATGCGTTGCTCGCGCTTGCGCCTTCCGCTCCGCGCAATCGTCAGGGGATTCGCCGTCGAGCACCGGCACGCCGCGCGAGCATCCGGGCTGCGCACGGTAACCGAACTCTTCGGCATAACCGCCCGCCAAATACGAATTATGGTCGGCCTCCAGCTCTGGGCAATTCTCTAAAACAAGCGGCGTCCAATCCGGAAAGTAACGACGCTGATCGCCCATCCGCCGCCAGAAACCAGGTTCCACGCGCAAAGTCGATTCCTCGCGAACCGCGAAGCACAGGCCGTAACGGCTGGCTACGGGCAGGGTTCCGGCAACAAGACTACGATTGATGGCAGCTCATGCGCGCCGTGTCTGTGCCCGGACGAGCCAGCGGATGCCCCTGCGGTGTAGTCGGATCGAGCCAGCCGCAACGGTTTCGTCCGTACATTCCGTCGCGCACATCCGGCGCATCGCGCCGCTGCCGGCTCGCCGCGGGCGCTCGTTGAGAAGAATCCGCTCGGACTCGGCGGAGTATTGGCGATGCTCCGCTCGACGCGGGCTTCACAGCCCTCCTCGAGTACGTTCAATCTTTGGTCGATTCTGAGTTTCCGTCGCGCTGCTCCGGATAGGTCGCGATGCGGCCCCAGGTGCTCCTCGTGCCCCATATGCCGGAGCGCAAACACTCAAGCTGCACGATTTGACTGTGATCGATGAACAGATTCACATCGACGCCGTAATTCTTGACGTACCATTCCAACACCGGCGGGTCTGCGGCTTCGAACATGACCCGCTCTAGTCCGAGCGCGTGCACGATGCTCGCTGGCACATCAATGCGCCACGTGCGCACGCTTTCCGTAATGCCCTCGCTCTCGATCATGATAATCTCGGCGCCGGCGTCGAGACACGCCGCAGCGCGATCGATCACCCACTGGGCGTCGCGCACGCCCTCGGCCTCGAGCTCGTTTACCGCGCTAGCGCCTCCCGCGCCGAACTGGATTCCGAGCTCAGGCTTCGCTCGCAAGCCGCTCTGCCGCACCTTGCGGATCAGCCTGACAAGATGATCCTGCGGCAAGCTGATAAAGCCTGTCGACAGCTCGACGATATCGAAACCCAGATCGCGGGCTTCCATCAGGTAGGCGTCCACCGCCTGCACTCCTTGGCGAAGGACATATTCGATCCACCCGCCGGTCGAGACGTATACGTCGTGACGGTGAGCCAGGGCGATGATTTCCTTCACGGCGAGCCGCGGCATCAGAGCGAATGAGCCGCCCGAAAACTTCAGCCCATCAATATAGGACCCCATCAGCTCTAACAGATCTTCGAGGTACCTGCGGCCGACCACGGAGTAGTAGGGACCGCGGATCTCCGTGAGCCCGCGCGAGCGCGGTTTGCCGCTTCGTTGGTTGACCTGTATCGCAGCAAAAGCACGATCGTTCATTGCTCATCCGCCCAGAACACGAACGCGTTCCGACTCCTCGCACACGCCCTTGACCGGAGACGTAAGCCAGGCGCACGAAAGCTTCTGGTCGGCTGCCGGAGCACAGGACGCTGTAGAACTTCAACTTGCTCGTATTACAAAAACGGATGAAGTCCCGAATTGGTCACTCTGTTGATCTTCGAAGCATTGCACGCGACAACGCTAGAAGATGTGGACGCCCAACGAACGACCAACCGGAACTCCATTCTTATCCGTAAACCCATGCACTGCGGCAAGGTTCCGCCGCTTTCGATGCAAGCTCGCGGCGCGCGAAGCTGCAAGCTGATTCCCGGCAATCGCCTCTTCTTGTCGCACCTACGTTGAGGCCCTGAGCCTTTGGATGACCAGTCAAGTAGTGCGACGCGCAAAGACAGGCGCGAGAACCATATTCAGCCGCCTTCTGTGGAGTGAACTCGTGGTGTCATCAAGTCAAGCGCGCTGCGGCGCGCGACCATCGTCGTAAACTGCCCACAAACCGCCGTTGGTCAGCACCCGCCTATCGATGAGACCAGCGCATCGCCTGCTCCATCCGATCGTTGCCCCAGAACAGCTCCTGCCCAACCAGGAAGCTCGGTGCGCCGAATATTCCGAAACGTATCGCCTCGTCTGTATTGCTTCGCAGTTGAGCCCTCGTCTGGTCGTGGTTGGCCAACGCCAGGACGGCTTGCGGGTCGGACACCACCGATTCGAGACAGCCAAGCACGACGTCGGGCTGAGAGATGTCGAGGTCGTGAGCGAAATTTGCGGAGTAGACGTTGCGAACAAACGCGGAGAGCCAAGGAGCGCCGTCGGCGGCGCATGCAACACGGGCAGCGAGAAGACCGTTTCGCGGAAACACCGATGGCCTGACCAGGGGAATCTCGAGTTCGGCGCAGGTGCGCTCGACATCTCGCCACATATAACGCCCTTTGACGGGTTGGATATTGAACGGGGAATTATCCAATTTCTGCGCCCGCAAGATGGGACCCAGGAGGAAAGGCTTCCAAACGAGGTCGCACCCATGTTGGGCCGCAAGATGCTCGATGCGCATGGCGGCCGGGTAGGAGTAGGTGCTTGCGAACTCAAACCAAAACTCGACGGTATGCGCGCTCATAGTGTCGGAACTAAATTCGTGTCAAGGACACATTGATGTCGTTCAGCGGCAGCCTATCCGAAATTCTCGCTCAGCAGTGATTTCTCAGAAGAAATGGAATTTTCGCGCGAATCATCCTCGCCGCAGCCGCGTCGAATCACGAGCAGCGCTTCAGTGAATTGGCTGTCCTACGGGCGCGATTCAGGCAGGCGATTGCGTCAAGGCGAGTCGCGAAGGTACGCAGCTTTCGTATGTCGGCGAGTTATCGACAGCGTGTGATCAACCGTGATCGCGTCACTCCTCTATTGCACGCCCCTGCCTCCTCAAGTGCTCGCGGAACTCTAGTGAAGGATTGTCGCGGCGCGCAGCGAGATAGTCCCAAAAACGCATCTGCGAGCGCAAGGAAACGCC
>DATAFY010000462.1:0-4843 GCA_036257205.1 Steroidobacter sp.
TCTGATGGCATACGAAACCTTCGAGGACGTTACAGCCGACCTTCCCCGCTTCATCGACGAGGTTTACAACACTCGCAGACTCCACTCCGCGCTAGGCTATCTGAGCCCCGCGCAATACGAGGATCGCCACGCCCAGCAACCTGTCAAAACCGCCGCCTGAAACTGTCCACTATCAAGGGCGCACTCCAAAGTGCTGAAATATTTGCCTGCCGACCGTCTGGCGGAGCACCTGAAACAACTCCATCCCGGAATGGCGGTGACGCACGGCCGCCACGAATCGCTCGTTCCAGGCTACATCAAAGACTTGGAATGGAATTTCTACGACGAGCTGCACCGCCAGTGCGTTCACGATACCTATCATGGTTTATACAAGGTGATGACCGGCAAGTATTTCTCGGTCAACGTGGTGCGCTGGGGAAATCTGCCGATCTTCATGCAGGTGGCGAACGCCAAGGTCGCCGATGGCATGTTCTACCAAAGCATGACGGTGCTCGGCATCATCATGCTGCACCAGGTTCAACGCATTTCCCAGAAGGGCGACGAGGTCTTGATCGAGGTGGATTGGTACACCGCCTCTCACTGGGTCTTCCGCTGGCTGCACGGCCCGTTCAACCGGCGCCTGCTGCGGCTGCAGCGCAAGCAGGACGTGGAAGACAACATCGAAATCCGCGGCCGCAGGCGCGACCTGCGACACCGCGGATTCCACTTTGCCACCGACGATCCCGATTTCGTCAGTTCGAACCGGCTAACCCACAACGTGCGTTTGCCTCCGCTCGAGGCCCCGGTGCGGATCGATCTGTCCGATTATCCTCTCGGCAGCGTGCATCGCGTCACGCGCGGTCCCATCGAGCTGCTGTTAAGGCGCAAGAGCGAAGATCAGGTCGAAGTCTGGCCGTCGCTGTGCCCGCACGAAGGCGGACTGATAGACGAGAAGCACCTCTGTGACGGCCAAGCCGTGTGTCCTTGGCACGGCCTGCGCTTCGGCGCGGTCTTGCTCGGAAACGGGGGACGCGACTCCTGGCGCTATCTGCAGGTGACGGTACGCCACAAGGAAGACCATCTCGAGGTCACGCCGACCGCCGCGGACGCAGGAGCGAAGCAAGCGCCATCCGTCGCGGAAGCGGCGGCGCAGCACTGACGCGGACCGCAGGCCTCGGATTGCCGCGCCGTTGCATTTTCGGGGGTTGCCGATGCGGCGCTTGACGCGCTGCGACAACTCACGGGGTAATTGCATCGCAGCTTCCAGGATGAAAACGCGCTCATGATTTCGCTTTGGAATCGTGTGGTGTCGCCTGCGCTTGCCGCTCCACTCCGCATCAGCGTCCACTGGGATACCGACCCGCCGCCGGCCCTGGCCTGGATGCTCAGAAACGATCGCCTGGTCGTTGCCTTGGCCGCCGCAACGACCGCGGTGATCTGGTATGTCGTCGAGCCGATCGTGGTCACCCACGACAGTTTTGCCTATCTCGACGCAGCCAAATTCATTGCCGGTGTCGAAGGCGGAAGCTTCGCCTATTTCCGGCCGCCGCTGCTCCCTCTGCTGTTGGCCGTAACCGGCGTTCCAAGCCTCCAAACCTACGTCTGGTTCATCCTGACACAACTGGTCCTCGGCATCGCGTCCGTCATGCTGATGCACGACTGCCTGCGCAGGATTTCGAAATCGCTCGGCTTGGTTGCGACTGCGCTCTACATCGCGACGTTCATCGGATTCGTTTATTCCAAGTCGATCATGACCGAACAGCTCTATCTGTTCGGATGGTGCCTTTGCATCAACGGAGGACTGGCCTATCTGTGGACCGGCGCGCCGTTACGGCTGGCGCAAACGATCGTTGCTCTGCTCATTCTCGCCTTTGCGCGAGCGCAAGGCGCGTATGTCGTCGCTGCCGTGCTGCCGATACTGGCGCTGGCGCGGCCGCGGCAAGTCCCGGCCATTGCGGTGGGTCTGGTTGCCTATCTGCTGATCGTCTTCGGTTACGGCAAGCTGCACGCCTCGATGGCTCGCGCGCTGGACGACAGTGCAAAGCCGATCCAGGTATCCAAGCTCGGGATTTCCGACAGCACGGGCAAGATGCTGTTCATGGTCGCGTACTGCGACGTCTACCTTCGGTGGGGAGTGGCTGCGGTCGCGCCTGAAAACGGTCCCGCCACGAGACGGATGTTCGAGGAACTCAACCCCTATTATTCCGCACCCGGCCGGTTGGCGGCAATGAAAGACGAGCAGCTCTTTCGCCGCTTCGCCGGAAGGCCCGACGAGCTGCTCAAAACGATGCAGCGGGCGCCCGACCCGCAATATTGGTTCTCGATCTGGGCGGCGTTGGACGAACGGCTGGGGGCGGCCGCGAGCGACGCGTTGCTGTTGCGGGTGACGCTCGAAGCCATTCTCGCGCATCCCTTCTCGATCTTGTCGACCTACGGCCGCAATTTTTTGACCGCGTTTTTCGTCGCGGAGAGTCCATATACCTGGACGCATCGAACCTTCGGGTCCGAATGGACGGGTCCTTATTTGGCAAAAGAGGAGCAGGCGAGCGCGGATAGTTCAGTCCCTACTCCACTCGCGCGGGCCCTCGACGTCCTGTTTCCGGCGCTGCGTTTCCTGGTTGTGATAGGAACGATCATCGTCGCTCCGTTCGCCTGGCGCAGCCGCTGGAAAATGAGCTTCGTATTTTGCGTGACACTGGTCGTCTATAACCAGGCCGCGGTCGCCTTGGCCGCAACCATCGAAAGCCGCTACACGTTCTACATTGTCCCGCCGCTTTTGGTTGCCGTGACGATGGGGCTGCAAGCCTATAGCGAACGGCGCGCAGCAAAGCCTTTGCAAGCGTGAGCGCGACCGCGCGTTACGTCCGCTCCGCGTGCGATCATCCGCTGGCGCGAATGGCAAACGCCTGCTGTAGCCGCGCAATGCCGGCGGCGATGCGCCGGCCTTTGCTCGAAAGCGCGAGGCCCTCGGCCGTGTGTTCGGCATGGCCCTGTTCGAGCAATATCGCGACGCGGCGTGCGAAGCTGTCCTCTTCGATATACGCGCCAGCAGCTCCTGCTCTGGAAGGGCATGGCCTGCGGTCTTCGATAAATCGCCCAGCATCCGCAGCGATACCGATTTGTAGAGCGCGCCGAACAGCATCAGCCCGCACAAGGTCAAGAAGCCGTAGGCGGCGGAAAACGGCCAGAACGCCAACCGGTGAAAAATCGCCGGCGAGACGGCGAGAAGCGCGACATAGACCACGCCCGCCGAAGCAATGACGATGAGTGCTGGCGATCGTTTCGATACGCGCAGTAGGACGAGCACGACCGCGAGCCAAACGAGCGCACCCGCTACGCCGAAAACGAAATGCCTCGCTCATCCCGTCACCTTCAGCCCGAGAACGGCGATCGCCGCGCGATAAAGTATGCCGATGATCGCGCCGGCGGGCGTGAGGACGATGCGATCGCCTTGCCGGCGAACAAGCCGTGCTGACATGAGGCCGCCAAGCCGGTGACGCATGATCCAACCTACGCCCTGCCCTTGGCGGTAACTCGCGGCGAGCTGTGCATCGTTCATCGGGTGCTTGGCGCGGAACAGCGTCAACAACAGCCCCAGTGTATAGCCCCTCGACAACAGGCCCCACGCTTCCAGGTAAACGAGGAGCGCGCCGGCGAGAATCATGAGCGATGTCGCGATATCGGCTGCGCTCGGCGCCGGCATGGCGGGGAGCTGCAATGCGATCAGCCAAGCCGCGATGACGATCACGCTGCTCGCGAGAAACTGCAGCGCGTTGCGATCACGCAGGGCCGGCAGTCGCGCCAGCGCCGCCAACACCGCAGGAAGCAACGCCGCCGCGACGAGTGACGCCACAACGGCCGCGCTGGCGGTAAAGTCCAGATGACCGAGCATCGAATGCGATTCCTGTTGGAGCCGCTGAGATCAAGCATGGAGAGCATGGGAACGGCAACCGCTCCTGACGATACCTCCATCGTGCATGGAATACCTTGGCGCAGGAGATTCGCGTCACCGCGCCATTGACTGGCATGCGTGCGGCTATCGATGTGGTCGGTGGCGCGCGACAACGGCAACAGCGCCGGCGCCCACTATGCCTCGCCCGACAGCAGCGGGATCGCCCAGCACCCCTTCGACTTCTCCACGATCTTCCATCAGTTCGATCACATCGTGTGAGGAGGCTGTGCGGGAGGCCACGTCGTGACACGTTGAGGTTGCACGGTTCCCTGTAAAGAACAGGCCGGAAACAGGGAAGGTGCGCCAGCGCTCATTTCGTACAGCCGCAGGTTGGTCCTTGTCGCGATAATAGCGATTGTCGTCCCGGCCGACGCTCGCGCAAGCGGGCGGAGAGCCGGGATCCATGATCACCGGCCGGTGATCCTGGGTTCCCGCCTTCGCGGGAACGACCAGACAGGCGCGACCGCGCGTGCATTCGCAAATCTCACGATGTCAAACAGCCCATCTCGTTCCCGCAGCGCGCTTTTGCGCCCGGGTTTTGCATTTTGGCTTCGCTCACCCCCAATCGAGGGGTGGGCGGAGCGCCGAGAGACGTTCGGGTGCGTGCGAGGCACCCGTTGGACACGCCGTAACGCGGCGTGTCACGCGCTTGCGAGGCGCCTTGCGTCCCATGACGCGGGACGCTCGCCTCTCGGCGCTCCACCGAGGCGGTTTTAGGCTCCCGGGTCCCGCGCTTCTCTCACCGAACACCCGCCTCCGCTGACGCTTCGGCCGGCATCCGGATCGGTCACAGCGAGCTCCTCGCAGCCAGGTCGTAGTGCCTGGCGGGCGGGGCCCCTGCCTCCCGAGACGACGGTTACAAGCCGCCGCCGCGGGACGCCACTCCCCGCTCCGCCTTCAGGATGCCTCCGG
>DATAFY010000485.1:0-5021 GCA_036257205.1 Steroidobacter sp.
AAAAAGCGCTATCGCCGCGGAAAGAAGCAAGCGCCCGGTAGGCTTTGATGAACGCCTCCTGCGCGATGTCTTCCGCCTCGGCGGGGTCGCTCACAAAGCGACTCACGAGTTTCAGAACCCTATGCTGGTACTTGAGCACCAGCAGGTTGAAAGCGGCCTTATCGCCCGCCTGCACCCGTCGTACGAGCTGCTGGTCCGCGTCGTCCTGCGTCATTGACCCGCAACCCCGCCCGATGCAAGCCGGCGCGGCGCCCGTCCGTCGGGAACTGCCCCCATAGACTCGCTTTCTCCGGGAAAGTTCGGCATGCGACAGAAGTAGACGCCGCGAACGAGATGTGGGTCCCTCGGCCGGGTCATGCAGCCATCGCGGCCGGCGCGCGCGCGCGATTAATACCGTCAGTCCTCGGTTGAACGACGAGCCGACGTAGGTCTTCAGGGGAGAGATCCGTTGCGGTAAGCCGCCTTCCCAATGAGGTGAGGTGAGCGCCGTCCGCACGCCAGAGCAGCCGGCAGCTTACGCGCGTGCGCCCGTCGGGGCGAACCGATAGGCGAGGCCCGGCCGGAGCCCCTGAGCCGTGCGAAGCCGCCGCCGCAGGCCCCCAGGCCGTCAGGGCCGCCATGCCGCCCCCCATTCGGTCGCGGCATCCAGGGCCGGAAGGTCATTCCTGAGCATCTGGGCCATGGCCGTAAGCACAGCGGCCGGCTCGGTGCGGCGTGTGCGGACGTCAAGGGTTGGCGAGCTTGTTGAGGACATCGATCCATTCCGGCGCGGTCGGCGCCTCGCGACCGGTGAGATACGCAAACAACTGCGGATCCGGCGTCTCGAGCAGCGCTTCGAATGCTTGCTGCTCCGCAACCGGGGCGGAAGGATAGCGTTCCTCTAGGTATCGCACGAGCACTACGTCGAGCTCGCGCATGCCTCGGCGGCAGCGCCAGCGAAGCTTAGCGACCGACGGGCGTGGGCGATCGGATCGGGAATCACCGCAGTCCGCGCCCACGACGTGCCTCTTCACCCTGTCCTGCCGGGTCCGCTCAGCCATTCACGACGCGCTACACGCGCCGCTCGAGGATCTTCTTCTTGATCTCCGCGATCGCCTTCGCCGGGTTCAGATCCTTGGGGCAGGCTTCGGTGCAATTCATGATCGTGTGGCACCGATACAGACGGAACGGATCTTCCAGCGCATCCAGTCGTTCGCCGGTCGCCTCATCGCGCGTGTCTACAATCCAGCGATACGCCGCGAGCAGCGCAGCGGGGCCGAGATAACGATCGCCGTTCCACCAATAGCTCGGACACGCAGTCGAGCAGCATGCGCACAGGATGCAGGCCGCCGGTCGATCGATTTTCTCCTGATCCTCTTTCGACTGCAGGCGCTCGCGATCCGGCGGCGCCGGCGTGCGCGTCTGCAGCCAGGGCTTCACCGAGGCATACTGGGCGTAGAAATTCGTCAGGTCCGGCACGAGGTCTTTCACGACCGGCATGTGCGGCAACGGATAGATCTTTACGGAACCCTTAATGTCCTCGCACGCCTTCGTGCACGCGAGCGTGTTCAACCCGTCGATGTTCATTGCGCAAGAGCCGCAGATGCCCTCTCGGCACGAGCGTCGGAACGTCAGGGTGGAGTCGATTTCGTTTTTGATCTTGATCAGCGCGTCAAGAACCATCGGCCCGCATTCGGCCATATCGAGCTCGTACACATCCACGCGCGGGTTTTCACCGGATTCCGGATCAAAGCGGTAGATGCGGAATGAACGCACGTCCTTCGCACCGGGGGCCGCCTTGAAGGTCTTGCCGGGCGCGATAGTCGAGTTCGCGGGTAAACGGAATTGGGCCATGATGAGTTAGCTCAACGTGTTGCGCTTCATGCAGGGCGGCCGGCCAGCGCTACGACGCAGCGCGCCGTCTCTGATCGCAGCCGGCCGGGAGCCATCGGTCAGTACACCCGCGCCTTGGGCGGAATGATTTCGACGTCGTCAGTCAGCGTTCGCAAGTGAACGGGACGGTACTCCAGGCGCACCTGCCCGTACGCGTCGACCCAGGAAAGCGTGTGCTTCATCCAATTCTGGTCGTCGCGCTCGGGATAGTCCTCGCGGGCGTGCGCCCCCCGGCTTTCTTTGCGGTTCACCGCGGAGTTGATCGTCGCCACCGCCTGACTGAGCAGATTGTCAAGCTCGAGCGTTTCGATCAAATCTGTGTTCCAGACGAGCGAGCGATCAGTGACGCTGACGTCTGCGAACGAATTGAACACTTCCCCGAGCTTTTGCACGCCTTCCAACAGCGACTCGCCCGTGCGGAATACGGCGGCGTGCGTCTGCATGACGCGTTGCATGTTGAGACGAATCTGCGCCGTGCGCAGGCTGCCCTTCGCATTACGCAGGCGGTCAAGGCGGCTGATCGCGAGTTCGCCCGCGTCCTTCGCCAACGGTTTGTGGCGCGTACCGGGCTTGACGGTCTCGGCGCAATAGCGCGCGGCTTCGCGGCCGAATACAACGAGGTCCAGCAGCGAATTCGACCCGAGTCGATTGGCTCCGTGCACGGATACGCATGCCGCTTCGCCGATCGCCATTAGACCGGGAACCACGCTCTCCGGGTTTCCGTCCTTCAGCGTGACGACCTCACCGTGGTAGTTCGCGGGAATGCCGCCCATGTTGTAGTGCACGGTCGGCAGCACCGGAATGGGCTGCTTGGTGACGTCCACGCCCGCAAAAATCTTGGCTGTCTCGGCGATGCCCGGCAACCGTTCGTTAATGACGTCGGCGCCCAGGTGCTCCAGGTGCAGGTAGATGTGATCCTTTTGCGAGCCGACGCCGCGTCCTTCGCGAATTTCGATGGTCATCGCGCGGCTAACGACGTCGCGCGATGCAAGATCCTTCGCGTTCGGCGCATAGCGCTCCATGAAGCGCTCGCCCTGCGAATTGCGCAGAATGCCGCCCTCGCCCCGGACGCCTTCCGTAATGAGACAACCGGCGCCGTAAATGCCGGTTGGATGGAACTGTACGAACTCCATGTCCTGCAGCGGCAGACCTGCTCGCAGCACCATCCCGCCGCCGTCGCCAGTGCAGGTATGCGCGGAGGTGCACGAGAAGTAGGCGCGACCATAGCCGCCGGTTGCGAGGATCGTTTTGTGCGCCCGGAACCGATGCAGCGTGCCGTTCGCCATGTCGAGTGCGATGACGCCTCGACACTCGCCGTTCTCCATGATCAGATCGATGGCGAAGTATTCGACGAAGAACTGGGCCTCGTGCTTGAGCGCCTGCTGATACAGCGTATGCAACATGGCGTGGCCTGTGCGGTCGGCTGCGGCGCACGTGCGCTGCGCCGTGCCTTTGCCGTAATGGGTCGTCATCCCGCCGAACGGCCGCTGATAAATGCGTCCGTCGTCCGTGCGCGAGAACGGCAAGCCGTAGTGCTCGAGCTCCAGTATCGCGCCGGGCGCTTCCTTGCACATGAACTCGATCGCGTCCTGATCGCCGAGCCAGTCGGAGCCTTTGACGGTGTCGTACATGTGCCAGCGCCAGTCGTCCTCGCCCATGTTGCCGAGCGCGGCGCTGACGCCGCCCTGAGCCGCCACGGTGTGACTGCGCGTCGGAAACACCTTGGTAATGCAGGCGGTCGACAATCCTGAATGCGCCAGACCGAACGTGGCGCGCAATCCCGCGCCGCCGGCGCCGACGACGACGACGTCGTAGGTGTGGTCAATGAACTGATAAGCGCTCACGCCGCGCCTCCGAATGCGATGCGCAACACGGCGAAAATCGCCAGTGCAGCGACGAGGTAATGCACAAAGTTGACGAAAATCAGCGTGACCACGCGCAGACCGCCGGACACGTAATCCTCGATCACCACCTGTAGGCCGAGCATCGAGTGATAGACCAGCGTCGCCGTCAGCAGGATCAGCAGAACGGAGTTGACCGGCGCGCCCGCCCACGCGATCAACGCGTCATAGTCGAACCCATTGAACCGCAGCAATGAAGCGACGAACCAAAGCGTGAGGACCACGAGCGCCGCCGCGGTGACGCGTTGGGACCACCAGTGCGCAGGGCCTTCTTTCGCCGCGCCGAGCCCGAGGACGCGACCGAGTGGACTACGCAGGCTCATGCCGCACCCCCGTCGAGGCGATTCATCACCAGCAACCAGAAGATCAGCGTCGCAACGACGGCCCCGAGGAACGCCGCCCAGCCGCTGGAACGCGCGCTCTTGCGTTCAAGGCCGTACCCTGCATCCCAACTGAGATGCCGCACACCGTTCAGTAAGTGATAAAAGAAAGCGAACGAAAAGCCGACGAGCGCGCTGCGTGTGAGCGGATGCGCGAACACGGCGCGGGCGTCCGCGTAGGCCTCAGCGCCCGAAGCCAGCGCGGTCAGCCAGTACGCGAATAGCAACAGACCGATCGCCAGCGCGACGCCTGTGATCCGGTGCAGGATCGATAGGGCCATCGTGTACTGCCACCGATAGATCCCCAGATGCGGCGAGAGCGGCCGCGCCGATTTTGTCGTGGTGTTCAAGGGTTCTGAATCCTCTGCCGCCGCCGCGCGGGCGTCAGCGTTCGCACAAGTCAGAAATCGATACAGCGCCCGTTCTTTTCCCAGTCTCCGAAACGCGTCGGCTCCGGACCGTCGCGACCGCCGATCTCACGCGGCCGCGCGCTTTCATCGCACGCTTGTTGCGGGGGCGTCTGCGGTAAAGTCGCCTCCGCCTTTGCGGTCGGCGAGGAATCCGAGGAAGATTGCGGAGCGTTGCTCGGCATAGCCGACTAGTCTGCCAGAAGGCGCCCAGAGGCGAAATGTGCGGCTCTATCGTTTATTGCGACGCTGATGTTCGGATTTGACGAATGAACGAAGCACTCCATAAGGCTGCGCTCGCGCCCCTGCGACCTGCCCGACTCGCACATCTGGGCGCCGTTCTGGCGTCCGGACCGGATGCACGTGCGTTCCTGCAGGGCCAATTGAGCGCGGACCTGGATGAGCTCGGATCCGACCGAGTGCTGCTTGCCTCCTGCAATTCCGCTCAGGGCCGAGTCCAG
>DATAFY010000502.1:0-3776 GCA_036257205.1 Steroidobacter sp.
CGGGCGTGAGCAGTTCGCGCTTGGCTCGATGGGAATATATGTGTTTCGGGCGACTCTGCTTTACCGCCTGCTCGAGGAGGACGCGAGGCGGTCTGACACTCTCCACGATTTTGGACGCAACATCATTCCAGATGCGCTTCATACCCTGAAGGCGTTCGCCTATCCGTTCACGGACGACCGCGCCCGCGTTCAGCACTACTGGCGGGACGTAGGCACCGTGGATGCCTTCTACGACGCCAACATGGAGTTGGTGCATGTCGATCCCGAGCTCAACATCTACGACGAGAATTGGCCGATCTGGACTTATCAGCGCCAGTACCCACCGGCGAAGTTCGTGCTTGACGAGGACGGTCGCCGTGGTCTTGCGGTGAACTCGATGGTGTCGGGCGGCTGCATCATATCCGGTGCGCACGTGAATCAGTCGCTCTTGTTCTCCAACGTGCATATCGATGAGCGCAGCTACATCGAGCGCGCCGTGCTCTTTCCGGACGTGCATGTCGGCGCGGGCAGCCTCATCAAGCGCACGATCATCGACACGGCCGGAGACGTGCCGCCAGGCACGCAAATTGGAGTCAATCGCGAGGACGATGCACGGCGCTTCTACATAAGCGAGAGCGGGGTGGTCGTAGCGACGCGGGAGATGTTGGCCCGTTTGCGGAACACGGACTGGTAGGACAGAATTCTCCGCATGACCAGACCTTATGTGCGCGCCTGCGCTGTTCTGCTGTTCCTTCTCGCTGCCGGTTGCAGCGCTTTAGGCCCGAAAATCGAGCCGCCGCGCCTCAGTATCGTGCGCGTCGCGATGACCTCGGCGGACATCTTCAATCAAAAATTCTTGGTCCGGCTGACCGTCCAAAATCCGAACGATCGCGAGCTGCCGATTCGCGGCATCGATTATCAGCTCTTTCTCGAGGGCGACAGCTTCGCGGAGGGCGTGAGCTCCAAACCCTTCATCATTCCCGCGCTCGGCGAGACGGAGTTCGACATGGTCGTGCAAACGAATTTCGTGAGCGGCGTCGGACGGTTGTTGTCCCGGCTTAATGGGCGCGATCAGGTCCAGTACGTGTTTGAGGGCAAGGTGCTCACCGAGCAGGGGCTCATCAAGAAGATTCGGTTCCAGGAAAGCGGAACAGTGAGTCTGGGAATTCTCAAATAAGCGCGAATCGCGCTCGACTCCGGCGCGGCCGCTAAGCGCCAACCGCCAATCGCTGGTACAAATCCACATACTCGCGCGCCTGACGATCCCAGGAAAAATCCTGGGCCATCGCGTTGCGAACCATCTGCGACCATGCGTCGCGATCCTTGAACAGATCCAAGGCGGTGTGCATGGCCCAGCGCACGCCGCTCGCGTCGAAGTCATTGAACACGACGCCCGTGCCGGCGCGTGCAGTCGGATCCCACATCTGCACCGAGTCCGCCAGACCGCCCGTGCGGCGCACGATGGGTATCGTGCCGTACTTGAGGCTATACATCTGGTTCAGTCCGCACGGCTCGTACATCGAGGGCATCAGGAACATGTCGCTCGCGGCTTCGATGAGGTGCGCGAGTTCGTCGTTATATCCGCGATGAAAGGCCGCCCGGTCCGGAAAGCGGCGTTCCAGGCCGGCAAAGAAGTCTTCGTAACGCGGTTCCCCGCTGCCGAGGGCGACGAGGGCGAGATCGCGGCCCGCAATGATGTCGGGCAGCGAATCGAACAGCAGGTCGAAGCCTTTCTGCACCGTCATGCGCGAGACGATCCCCATGAGCGGAGTCGAATCGGACGCCGACAGATTGAGCCAATCGAGGAGCGACCGCTTGGTAGCGGCCTTGCCCGAGAGGTCGTTTGGGGAGAACTTGTGCGTGAGATACCGATCGGTCTGCGGATTCCACTGCGCGTAGTCCACGCCGTTCAGGATCCCAACGACGCCTTCGCTGCGCGCGCGCAAGACGGCATCGAGCCCATGACCGCCGAGCGGGGTGCAAATCTCCTTCGCGTACGTCGGACTGACGCTCGTCACGCGATCGGCGAGGCGCACGCCTTCGCGCAGCCAGTTGAACGCTCCTCCAGCAGCGGTTTCAGGAGCAAGCAATTTCCATATGTTGCCGCCAAGATCGTATACCGTGCTCGCGCCGAAAACGCCCTGATAGCCGACGTTGTGAATCGTGAGCACCGTCCGCGTTCGCCTAAACAGTCGATCCCAGGCGTACAGGCTTTTCAGCAACATCGGCATCAGGGCCGTGTGCCAGTCGTTGCAATGAACGATGTCCGGTGCAAATGCGAGGCGCTGGCAGCAGTCGAGCGCCGCGCGCTGCAAGATCAGAAAACGCAGGTGCTCATCCGGTCCCGAGGTGTAGATGGAGGGCCGGTCGTACGCGGCGGGGCAATGCACGAGGTACAGCGGCGCAGCCGAACCGGGCAAGCGCGTCTCGAACAGCGAGTACTCATAGCTATGCGCGCCCAGCGGCAACGCGACTGACTGCGCGGCCAACACCGGGGTCAGATTGAGCGCGGCCGTCCCGATGCTCGAGTACAGCGGCATGAAGACTCGCACATCACAGCCGAGCGCATGCAGGTGCTTCGGCAGTACGCCTGCGACATCGGCCAATCCGCCTGTCTTGGCCAGCGGGACGACTTCCGAGGCGACGAAACAGATACGCATGTCGCAGGCGCTTCAGCGGTCAGCAAGCGGCCAGAACAGGCGAGCGTGCGTCCACGTGCGCACGACGCTTCAGCTTTGCTTTTCGCCGTCGGGCTCGGAGGAGGGCTTCGCGTCGCGTGTGGGAGTGCGCGGCGGGGCGAAAGCGGCGTGCATCGCCTCCTGCATCTTCGCCCACAGCTCGAGATTCTGTCGGGCCAATTCGGACACAGTCCCAAGCGGATTCGAGGCGATCATGCGCGTGAACTGGGCCTGCACTGTTTCCTGCTGACGCGTAAAGGCCTCCATGCTTTTCTCGAGATACGAGCTCAGAAAGGCCTGCAAAGAATTGCCGTAGAAGCGGATCAGAGATTCGAGCAGCGCAGTGGATAGGATCGGTCGGCCGAACTGCTCCTGATCCGCAATCACCTGCAGCAGAATCAGCCGGGTGATGTCCTCGTTCGTCTTGTCCTCGATCACCTTCACCCGCACGCCGGAGACGATCATGTTGCGCACGGCGTCCAGCGTGATGTGCTTGCTTTGCGACGCGTCGTACAGGCGTCGATTCGCATACTTCTTGATGACGCGTTCTTCGCTCATGTGTCCAATCGCCCGTCTGGCGCGCTCATTTTTTGGGACAATGCGCGAGCGAAATGCGTCGCCGCGCTGAACCGAATCGGCGGGCTACTCTAACGACGGTGATTTGGCGGTGCAACAACGCGCGCGCCTCCGCGCGACAGAAATAGCGGGCAGGATGAGAATGAGCGACACCCAACCCCCAGGATCGGACTGGATCAGCGCGTGGATTGAGCAACAACGCGAGCAGCTTGGTCGCGCCGCTGCGGATGGCTGCGGGTCGGACCTTGCAGCCCGCTGGTTCGAAGCCGGGCAGGCCTATCTGCGCGGCCTGACGCAATTCGCGCAATCCAGGCAACCCGACGCAGGCGCGGCGGATCCGGTTTCGGCGCGACTCAACGAAGAAGTCCAGAACGCGTGGGAGGGCGTCTGGGGCGCCGCCCACGCGACCAGCGGCGCGGCGGTTCAACTTATTCTGGACGTACTCGGCAAAACGCCTCCGCTTGGGACTATCGGTGAGCACGCTCAGGCCGGGCGCGAGCTTGCAGAGGCGCTTCGTGAATATCAGGAGCTGGAGCAGGCCCT
>DATAFY010000543.1:0-5690 GCA_036257205.1 Steroidobacter sp.
GCTGCATGGCATGGGCGCCACAGGGGCGGTATGGAACGGGGTCACGCAAGTGATCGAGCAGCAGTCCCTCGGACGCTGGATCGCGCCCGACCTCGCAGGTCATGGCTCATCTGATTGGCAACCCACCTACAGCATGGAGCAATTCGCCGCCGATCTCATATCGCTGCTGCAGGGCGCTGGCGAGCTATTCGTTATGGGTCACTCTCTGGGCGCCTACGTTGGCCTCGCGTTGGCAAACAGCCAGTTTGGCTTGGACGTCGCGGGTGTTCTCGGCGTCGGCCCTAAAGTCGAGTGGAGCGAGGCCGATCTCGCAGGCGCCCGCGATCTTGCGGCGCGGCCGATTCGCTGGTTCGCGGAGGAAAGCGAAGTTGTTGAACGTTTCCGCCGGGTGTCAGGTCTCGATGAGACCATCGCGCCGACCGCCGCGTGGCTCGCCCGCGGCGTGGCCAGGAAGGATCAGGGTTTTCGGCTCGCACAGGACCCGCGCACATTCGCGGTGGCAGGCTCACATTTTGCACCGCTGCTCGAGGGCGCCGAAACCCGCGTACTGCTTGCGCGCGGCGAGCGCGACGCCATGGTGTCGCTCGCACAACTGCAGAGATACTGTCCGGATGCGCGCGATATCTCCAGCGCCGGCCATAACGTTCACGTCGAGGATCCCGGAGCGGTCTTCGGGTTGCTTGCCGAGCTGGTGCGCTCTGCAAATCGCGATTAGCGATGCACCGTTAGACACAAACTGCTCATAGCAAGCAGGCCCACGGTCTCCCGCTAACGGGCCGCTATCGCTCAATCGCCCCAGCTCTCGAGCCGCCGAACCAACGCTTCTAGGAAGCGATTGGCGCGGTGGCCGTCCATCACACGATGATCAATCGTGAGCGTTACGTAACAACGCGGTTGCACGACGATATGATCGTCGCCGTTTTCACTGATCACTACTGGACGCTTCTCGAGCTTGCCCACGCCCAAAATCGCTGATTGCGGTTGATTGATGACGATCGGCGTCGCCACGAGACTTCCGCTCACGCCGTGGTTAGAGATGGTAAACGTACCTCCCTGCACATCCGCCGTCGTCAGCTTGTCTTCGCGTGTGCGCGTCACCAGGTCGCCCAAACACTGTGCGACCCCGAAGAGATCAAGGGTGTGGACGTTGTGCACGACGGGAACCACCAGGCCTCGGCCTTCCACGGCGGTCCCGACGCCAATATCAATATTGTCGAACATTTCGAGCGCATCCTCCGTCCAGCGGCTGTTCACCTCCGGCACTTCACGAATGGCATCGACGCACGCGACCAGAAAATAGGCGGTGAGCGTCAGGTTCGCGCCCCGACGAGCGAACTCATCGCGATGTCGGTCGCGGTGCAGCATTACCGCGCTCATATCTGCTTCAAACACGGTCGTGACGTGCGGCGCAGTTTGCAGCAGGCTCTCCACCATGCGCTCCGCGATTCGTCGGCGCAGGAGTGAATGCGGCACTCGCCGTGCAACGGTCGTGGGATGCTCCACGGGCGCGGGCGCACGGACTGCGCGATTCGGCGCTCCTTCGTGCGCTTGCGCAACATGCGCAAGTACATCATCTACCGTGATGCGCCCGCCTTCGCCTGTGCCCTCAACGTCGCTTGGATCGAGTCGGTATTGCTGGATCAGGCGGCGCACCGCGGGACTGATTCGCGGCGACATCGCAGCAGCGCGCGCCGAGAAGGCGGCCGTCCTGATCCCGGCTTGCTCCGCCACAGCCGACTGCTCCGCGGAGGACTCGACGACGTCTTGTCGCGGAGCCGCTTGTACGTTTACTGCGGCCGCCTCGATGGCGCCGAGCACATCGCCGGGCGCTATTTCTTCTTGCTCCTGCTTCGCTATCTGCCGCAGCACCCCTCGCGCGGGGGATGGAATCTCAATGGTGACCTTGTCAGTCTCCACCTCGATAAGCGGCTCGTCAGCGTCCACTTCATCGCCTATCGATTTGAGCCAGCGCTGTACTTGTGAGCGTGTCCCTTCGGAGTGCTCAGGCGCCCGGATTTCGATGTAGCGGCCCATGCTTTTGTGCGTTCTTGTTGATTCTGGGTAAACGACGCCTCAGAGGCTTGCAAGCGCCCTGATCGCGTGGGCGATGCGCGAGGCGTCTGGCACGACCGCATCGAGCAGGAGCGGACTGTGCGGACTCGGCACATCCGCCATCGCGAGCCGCTCAATGGGTGCGTCGAGATCGAAGAAGCCCTCGCTCGCAAGCGTCGCTGCGATTTCAGCGCCGAAACCAGCGGTAACATTGTCTTCATGCACGATGAGGCAACGGTGGGTCTTGCGCACTGAAACGAGCACGGCCTCCTTGTCCCAGGGCATGAGCGTGCGCAGATCCAGGATCTCAACATCGACGGCAGACTGCATCGCGGCCTCTTCACAGCGCTCCACCATTGCGCCCCATGTCACGACCGTCAGCTCCGATCCTTCGCGTATCAGCTTCGCCTTCCCAAACGGCAGCACGAAGTCATTCCCCGGCCAGGGACGGCGGGCGCACGCGGCATCTAGCATGGAGCGATGCTCGAAAAAGATCGTCGGATCGTTGCCGCGCAGCGCCGCCCGC
Organism: Steroidobacter sp.; assembly: GCA_036257205.1. Lineage (GTDB taxonomy): Bacteria > Pseudomonadota > Gammaproteobacteria > Steroidobacterales > Steroidobacteraceae > Steroidobacter. The sequence goes on from DATAFY010000543.1 coordinate 2,579, forward strand.
AACAGACCGACCGCGTCCTCGGCGTTGGACGGCATCGCAATCCGCCAGCCGATCGCGTGCGCGAACTGCACCTCGTTGCTCTGGCTGTGCCAAGGATCCCCGCATTTGAAGAAGCCGCCGGGCATCCGCACGACCATCGGGGCCGCGAACCGATTCGCCGTGCGCCAACGAATAGTTCCGCAATCGTTCAGCTGCTCCTGCGCTGGGTCAGCGTACTTGCGAAACTGGATTTCAGGAACCGGCATTAGACCGGCGAGCGCCATCCCCACGGCCCTGCCGATAATCCCCTCCTCCGATAGACTCGTATCGAAAACGCGCGCCTCGCCGAATTTCTCCTGGAGTCCGAGCGTCGCGGCGTGAACGCCGCCCTTACGTCCGACGTCCTCGCCGAACACCACCACCCTCGGGTTGATCTCCAGTTCATGTTCGAGCGTGCGACGGATGGCGGTGAGCATGTTGATCCGGGAACCTTCCGGACGCGGAGTGTGCGCACCCGCAGGCGGCTCGACCTCCGCGCTCAGCAGACCTCCCTGCGCCTGCACATCCAGCGTTCCATCCGCACGCCGTTCCGAGAAAGCGTAACGCGTGATCTGGGCCGGTTGCGGTTGCGTGCGCTGTTCGACTCGGGCTAGCGCCTGCTCGACTTCGTCGCGAGCGCGTTGCTCAAGCGCGAGCCACTCGGAGTCCGCCATGAACTTCGGGACGAGCTGACGCCGCAAATGGCTGAGCGGGTCACGCGAGCGCTCGGCAGCTATCTCCTGCGGCGATTTGTAGGCTTGTGTGTCCTGGCCCGAGTGGCCCGAAAGGCGCGGCGTGACGATCCGCAACAGCGCCGGCCCAGCGCCCGAACGCACGAAGCCGATGGCGTCCTGAAGCAGGAAAGCGACGCCGCGCGGGTCGACGCTGTCGGCATCCAGGATCCGCAGATTGCGAAACGAGGCGAGATTCTCGGCGATATTTCCGCCTGGCGTCTGCAAATGGGATTTCACTGAGATGCCATAGCCGTTGTCTTCGATGCAGAAAAGCATCGGCAGACTTTGCGTCGTCGCGATATTCAGCGCGGACCAGAAACCGTTCGTCGCAGTGGAAGCATCGCCGCCGTGCGCTACTGCGATCGAGCCTTGCCAACGCGGATCGTGCAACACGCGCGAGTGATAGAGGATCGCCTGCGCCCAACCCGCCGTCGGCGTGTACTGGGCGCCGACGCCGCCGCATGCAGGCAGTGCGCAGGCGCCTTCGCTTCGCGGCAGGTTGAAGACAACGCCGATGTCTCGTCCCTCGCTCACCCCGCCGCTGCGCATCATGGTCGATGCAAGGGCGTCATCGACCGTGAGTCCAAGCGAGAGCATCAGCGGCCGTGACCGGTAATAGACCCCCACCGCGTCACGCCGGCCCGTCAGCATCCGTCCAAGCAGGACTTGACTGACGTCGTGACCGCGCGCGGTGAACTGGTAAAGGACCTTGCGTGCGGGGAACAGTCGCGTTTCCTCAATCTCATCGAGTGCGCGCGACAGGAGAATGGTGTGAACGATCTGCCGCCAGCCCAGATTCGGTGTGCCGGCTCCTGCTGGCTGCGCGAGCGCTTCGGCTTTCATCTGCCTCCCGAGATCACAGCGACTGATGCATGACGCACGCACATATAAGATGCGTCCGGAGCAAGATTAGGCCTTCCGGCATAGTAGAAAGCAGCAATTTTCGCCTTTCCTAAGGCCCTTCGTAGTGATACGTTCGTTTTATCAAGGCGCGCCTTAGGGATTTTCGCCAATGAAGCTGGATCGAATTGATGCTCGAATACTGGCGGAACTACAGACTGACGGCCGGAGCACGGTCGTCGAGCTCGGAGGTCGCGTGGGCCTCACCGGTACGCCATGTGCGCGGCGTATCCGGCAACTCGAGCAAAGCGGCGTCATCCTCGGGTACTCCGCCGTGCTGGAGCCGACCCGACTAGGACTCAACGTGCAGGCGTTCGTGCAAGTCAAGCTCGAGCGGCATACCGACGAAAACGTTGAGCAATTTCAGCGGGAACTTGCGGTGCTCGAACAAGTCGTGAGTTGCTTTGCGACCACGGGTGAATACGACTTTATGCTCCAGGTGCTCGCGCCCGATCTTGAGGCGCTAAGCGCGCTGGTGCTCAAGAAGCTGCTGAAGATCTCATGCGTGCGCGACGTCCACTCGAGCATCGTGCTCGACACGGTCAAACGTTCAACGCGCGTGCCGCTGGGGCACCTCAGTTGATGCGCCTCGCGGCGCATAGCCGCGCGGTGGACTAGGATCTGTGATGCCCGGCGCCCACTTGCGGCGCACGCTCCAGGTGGCGTCCGTGGACTTGCATGCTCCTCCGCGCGAGAATGCGTCCAATCTCGCTGTCCGGGTGAGCGCGCGCCATGTCCAATACTTCTCCCGTTCCTTCGAAGATCACACTCGCGGAGGCGATTGCGCTCGTTCATGCGGAGCCTGTGCCTTACGCGACGCTGTTCGAGCGCGAGGAACTTGGCCTCGAGCTTTTCATCCCAAACGGTCCGATGCAGTCCGCGACGCATGCTCATGACGAGCTGTATCTGGTGCAGTCCGGCGCTGCGATTCTGGATCGCGCCGGCGAGCGGATCTCATGCGGCGCCGGCGACGTCGTATTCGTGCCGTCGAATACGCCGCATCGCTTCGATTCCTGGAGCGCAGAGTTTCGCGCCTGGGTGCTCTACGTACGTCCTCAGCACGCACGCTGAAGCGGATTGCGCATACGCCCTTCGGATCGAATCGCGGTGTCTTTCCATCGAGACGAGGGCGCGGATCGCGGACAAGCTACGCGCGCACTGCCCGCAGCGGCATGGATGTCTTCGCAGTGTAAGATCGAGATGTGGACTGCTGCCGCGAGGCTTGGGATCAAGACAAATCGCTTGTCGTCGGTCATTTAACGATTGTCTATCCAGACCTCGCGAGTAGACTTTCTTAAATTCGCGATGCACCGGCGGAATCGGCGTCGGAGCAGCCAATCCGGCAACGAGACGCAATTCGGGCTGACCGCAACGATGACAAGCGGCGGCAGCGGAAGAGGGGGACGCCGTGCCAAGTCAGCACCTACGTTCTCGCGAGAAGAAGCCATTGCTGATCGCCT
>DATAFY010000546.1:0-3868 GCA_036257205.1 Steroidobacter sp.
TAGACAGCGCACCGCCGCGTCCGCGCTTTGAGGTGTTCAGGGCCGTAGCGGTGCAGTTCATACAGCTTCCTGATGACGAAATGCTGCGTCGACCAAAAGACGCTGTGCCGATTGAGCGCAACAGACGGCCGCGGGCACGTCGCCAGAATGGCGCTGCACAGCACCGCGCCGGCGTCGAGGCTCTCGTCCAGACGCTGCAACACAGCGCCGCTCAGAGGATTGCCTTCAATCAGCTCCCAGAGCAACGCAGGACCTCCACGGTAGCGTTCGCTGTCGCCATGATGAAAGGACCACACGCCGTAACGAGCGGCTTGCAGAATGTCGCCGCGAATGATGTTGAAGCCGAACCGCAGAATGACGTCGAGCTCGAGCGATTTGATCTCGTCAACCGCCTCGGGCGGAAAACGATGTACAAAGCGCTGTCGGAGCGGCGCAACTTCGATCCTCCGGGCGTCGCCGAAGAGATCGCGGCAATCCGCTTCGGCGCACGGGTCCGGCTGCAGCTTGTAGCGCCGATCGAGCCAGCGCAGGTACGCGATATGGAAAAGCGCTCGGCGCCGTTCGGCGTTGAGCAACGTAGCGGCGACGCGGGCCGGAAAAGTCGGTCGATGCGCCGAGTTGACGGAAGGGTCGCAGTTTTCGATGACGCACACGATGCGGGCGAAATTGCAGTTGCATACGTCTTTCAGCACCTCCCTCATGAACAGCTGAGGCGCACGAGCGCGATCGATCATGACGCCGATGCGCAGCGGCGGCCGCAGAGCGTCGGATCGATAGTAAAGTCGATTCAGCGAAAAGTCCGGAGCTGACGAGCCAACATAGGTGCGATCGCGCCCTTCGAGGAGGTCTGTTAGCGGCACGCCGCGCGAAAGGAGATCTGTCTGTCCTTGCATGGCGCGATTACCTCGGCGGGCAGTCCTCGTCAAACGACCTCGTATGCAACGCAGTTCCCTGAGTTGGCGCAAACTTTCCAGGCCGGCGAGTGCAAGCTCCTCCGTTCCCCAGCGTGTCGAAGGCGGTGCGGGACATGGCTGCAGTCACCATCTGTTCGGCTCGCGGGCAGTCTCCCCGGCGCCGGGGATCAGGAACAGATTTGCGGCCGGAAGTGCAGGAACTGTCCGCTCACGCAATGCCCGCAGAGCAAGCGGTCGGTGCCAGGGGCAAGAACCATGGGGCGCGCCACCGTTTGCGGCAAAGCGCCTCATCTAGCGAGGCGGACGAAGTGCGGATCGCCTGGCAGACGCATTTGGCGAGAGCGAGGCCGAGCTCAGAAAACATCGCGTCCGAAGACCTCGTTCGAGTAAGTACGCATACGCATGCCAAGTGCAGGATAGGCAGTATGGCCGCCCCGCTCTAACGAGGACGATTACATGTCTGAAGAGGCAGCCCATGAAGTCGCGCGGTACGGCTCGTGCTCAGTCAGCCTGCGAATCCGACACCCTTCGTGCGATCCGCACGAGATCACGCGCGAGCTTGGCTTGACGCCGGATCATTCGTGGGCGTGCGGCGAACCGCGCCGCTCGGAAGCGGGCCTGCCGCTGGGGGGCATGCGACGCGACTCTTACTGGACCGCGAGTCTACCCGGCGTATCGCTCGCACAATGGCAAACGCCGGAGTCGGAGCGGAAAGCCACAAGCGCGACGCCCGGCGCGGCCTCGAAGGGCCTCGCGGGCGCCATTGCCCAGTTGCAGATGCAACTGCAGATCATGGCGCAGATCAGGCGCAATCGCGCGTTCCTCGAGCGGTTGATCGGTGAAGGCGGCGAAGTCACGTTCGTTGTGGAAGTCGAGCCTGCGGCCGGCTTGTCGTTCAGACTGGATCCCGCGCTAATGCAGCAGCTCGGCGCCCTGAGAGTACGGCTCGAAGTCGAATTCGTCTGACAACCAGCCTGGCACGGTCAGCGCGCGTTCGGCCGCCGGATAAGCGTGCTCTTCCCGAACAGTGACTCGATAAGATCGACCGCGATCGCCGCGGTTTTGTTGCGCACATCGAGCGCTGGATTCAGCTCCATCACGTCGAATGAGCCGAGCCGGCCTGTATCGGCGATCATCTCCATGCAAAGTTGCGCTTCGCGATAGGACAACCCGCCAGGCACAGTCGTCCCGACGCCCGGCGCAACGTTCGGATCGAGCGAGTCGACGTCGAAGCTCACGTGAAGATGCGTATCGGGCGCTAGGTCCGACAGCACTACGTCCATCGTGTGTCGCATGCCCAGCTCATCGATATAGCGCATGTCGAAGACCTCCAGCCCTTGCTCGTGCACGAACCGCTTTTCGCCCGCATCGACGCTGCGAATTCCGATCTGACGAATGCATGCGGGCTGCAGCGCTGGACAGTCGCCCCCCAGGTTTGTCAGCTCCGGCGGACCGAAGCCGCACAAACATGCAACGGGCATGCCGTGTAGATTGCCGCTCGGAGAGAGCTCGCTGGTGTTGAAATCGGCGTGCGCATCGATCCACAGCACGCGCAGCCGCCTGCCGGCCTCACGACAGTAGCGCGCGACCGCACTGATCGAACCGATGGCGAGGCAGTGATCGCCCCCGAGCAGAATGGGCAATCGTCCGCGCTGCAGCTCCGTGAGCACTGCATCGTGCGTCTGGCGGTTCCAGGCGATCACCTCAGAGAGATGTCGGTATCCGCCGATCGGATTCTGCCAGGGATTGCCGGGACCGTTCAGATTGCCGCGATCAACCACCGCCAGGCCGCGGGCGGCAAGCGCGTGCTGCAATCCGGCGACGCGCAACGCCTCGGGGCCCATCGACGCGCCTCGAGCGCTCGCACCCACGTCCGTGGGCGCTCCGATCATGCTGACGGTCTGATTGCTCACGCGACGGCGCTCGCTCGCTCCGCTCGATGCGCTGAACGCGCAAGCGCGCCATAGAGATCCTTCGGATCTTCAAGACTCGGGATTAGGTCGAGCTGCATGCGCGAGCCGCGCAGATCTCGATGCACGCGATACAGATAGTGCAGCGTCGAGAAATCCTCAAGAGCGAATCCCACCGAATCGAAAATCGTTACATCACGATCGCAAGAGCGCGCGATCTTGCGACCGCTCAGCAGGTCGCTGAATTCGATCACGGGGAAGGAGGCGTCGATCTGCTGGACCTCGCCCTCGATGCGCGACTGCGGCTCGAATTCCACGACAATCCGCGCATCGGAGCGCAACAGGATGTCGCGGTGCAGTTCCGTCTTGCCTGGGCAATCCCCGCCTACTGCGTTCAGATGCACGCCGGGGGCGATCATCTCAGGCGTGAGGATGGTTGCGTTGCGCTTATCTGCCGTCGCGGTCGTCACAATGTCCGCTCCTCGCACAGCTTCCGCGATGGAGCTGCAGCGCACTACCTGCAGGCCGACTAGTCGCATGACCGCAAGATTCCGCTCGAGCTTCGATGTCGCAGATCGATCCACGTCATAAAGCCGCAGTTCGCGGACTCCGAGCATGTGATGAAACGCGATCGCCTGAAACTCGCTCTGCGCCCCGTTGCCGATCAGCGCCATAACGCGGCTGTCGCGACGCGCCATGTAGCGCGCGGCAAGCGCAGACATTGCGGCGGTTCGCAAAGCGGTGCTGAACGTCAGCTCCGACAGCAACAACGGATATCCCGTAGCCACGTCCGCGAGCACGCCGAACGCAGTGACGGTCAACAGGCCGGCGGCCGTGTTCTTCGGATGCCCATTCACGTATTTGAATGAATACATTGTGCCATCGCTGGTCGGCATCAACTCGATCACTCCGACTGGCGAGTGAGTCGCGTGACGGGGCGACTTGTCGAACTTGCTCCAACGGCGATAGTCCCCTTCGATCTCAGCTGCGAGTTCTTCCACGAACCGCGCCGGTCCGATGTGCTCAACGAGTTCCTTCACCCGT
>DATAFY010000591.1:0-5511 GCA_036257205.1 Steroidobacter sp.
GCTCTTGGGGACCGGTTGACTAGGCGCCGCATGCCGGATCGCGCATGCGGGCGCGACTGAATGACTCTTTCATGATGATCAAAGACATTCATCGCAAGACTCGGAGTTCGCAACTGGGCCGCGTGCGCAAAATAGCGAGCACCCTTCAGGCACAGACAGCATGAACGTAGAGCAGATGTGGCGGGCGGTCGAGAGCCGCGATGCGAAATGCGACGGTCGATTCGTGTACGGCGTCTGGACCACGGGCGTCTATTGCCGCCCGAGCTGCTCATCGCGCCGACCGCTGTTCAAGAACGTGAGGTTCTTCGCGACGCCCGTTGAGGCGGAAGCCGCGGGCCTGCGGCCCTGTAAGCGCTGTCATCCGACGCGCGAACGCGCGTCCGTCATGAACCAGGTCGTCCACGAGCTCGCCCGTCACATTGAAGCGCATCCCGAGCAGCCCCTGCGGCTCACCGATCTCGCAAAGCGCGCCGGCTACAGCGCGTTTCATCTGCAGCGCAACTTCAAGGCGATCGTTGGCAGCACGCCCAAGGAATACCAGACCGCGGCGCGACTGCGCACGTTGAAGCGAGAGCTGCGGCGGGACGCTGCTGTGTCGGACGCCATATACGAGGCGGGCTTCGGCTCGGGCAGCCGCGTGTACGAGAAGGCTTACGGTCAGCTGGGCATGACGCCCAGCGACTATCGAAGCGGCGGCAAAGATCTGACGATTTCATTCGCCAGCGGCCACACGCCCCTGGGTCTCATGATGATCGGGGCCACGGATCGCGGCATCTGCTTTCTGCAATTCGGGGACGCGCAGCACTCGCTCGAGGCCGAGCTGAAGCGGCAGTTTCCGGCGGCGGCGTTTCAGCCCATGCCGAGATCGCACGCAAAAGAGTTCGAGGCGTGGATGGCGGCGCTCAATCGTCACCTTCGCGGGATCGAGCCGCGGCTCGACCTGCCCCTCGACGTGCGCGGCAGCGCATTTCAACTGATCGTGTGGCGATATCTGCAGAAGGTGCCCTACGGCGAAGTGCGTTCGTATGCTGAGGTGGCCCAGGCGATCGGCAGACCCAGTGCTGCACGCGCCGTTGCTCGAGCCTGTGCGACCAATCACTTAGCATTGCTGATTCCTTGCCATCGCGTCGTGCGCGGCAGCGGCGAACTGGGCGGCTATCGCTGGGGTCTGCAACGTAAACGCGTGCTGCTCGATACCGAGCGGGCCGCCAAAACTCGCTGAACGATCGAGTGCGCCGAAGGAACGCCGCCGATGTGTGCACAAACGCTCCTGCATTGCATCGAGCCGGCCAGGCGAGCACGCAAAGAGCATTGCGTGGCGGCGGCTAGATCCTATCAAGCACGTACTTGAATTGGACTTCGCCTTCCGGGGTGGGCGCCTGGCCGGAGCACGTCAGGCGATCTTTGGATGTCATGACGCAGGCTTCCGTGTAACGCCAGCCCGTGGTTACGACGGTGCTCACGAGGGCTCCGTGCTCCCGACGGCAACTCATGGAGATCGCACCGAACAACGCACCCTCAATCGGTCGCAAGCGGTCGTCGCAGGCGCCGGTCCAGACCAGGCGCACGCGCTCGCCGGACGCCGCAACATAAGTCTGCACGATGGTAAGCGTCTCGCCCTCGTCGCGGATGGAGTACTGAAGATCTTTGGGAGCGCTGTCGCCGGGAAGCAGCACGGATTCATCGACGTTGCCGACATACGTTCCACTGAAATTCGGTTGTGCCGGATTCGCGACGCACCCTGCGGCAATTGCGGCGAGCAATACAGCGCTCCGCCGCGAGGATCGAGTCGCCGACGCGACGCTCGCCGCGCCCGCGGGATCAGGCTCTCCCATCGCGCCTGAGGAACGGCCAGAGTCTTCACAAGCGGCCTTGCGCGAACAGGCGCGCACTGCGTCGCGCGGCGGCGTCATTAGAACGCTAGGCATCCTGTAGTTTAGGACTCGATTTGCGGCGGCCGCGGACGTCTGCCGTGCGCGTAAGCGCCAAGGAGGGCGGCAGGGATCGTGGCGGCCAGCGCGATTGCTCGAAACCAAGTCGGCGATTCCGTGGACATGAACCAGCCCAACACGACGCCGAGTGCGCCGAAGGCGAGCGCATTGAAGTACGGCAGCTTGCGCGCAAGCCGAGACGTCAGATAGCCGCCCAACACCGTAGACGCCGTTCCGAGAATCAGCGCCGCAGTGAGGTAGCCGGAATCTTGCGTGAGCGCGAGCATCGCTGCGCTGCGCTGTTCGTCATTCATGCCGGACTCGATCACGCGCCCGCCAAAAAACAACAACAGCACGAACCCCGAGACGACGTCTATCCCAAATACAGCCAGGGTCGCTAGGACGATTGCCTTGATGCTGATGTCGCGCATGACCCGTACGGTACCGGGTAGCGGGGCGATTTGACCAGCCACGCATTCGACGCTTGAAAGCGCAGGGCGTGCGCCCGACGCCTCTTGTTGACAACGACTGGATGGAGTCGGGGAGAATCGCTCAAGATCCGCACCTGCGGACAGGGGGAAGTCCAAATGAGAACAAAGCGCCGCTTGAGTGTGTCGGCGATCGGGTGTCTCGCGCTCGCGGCCCTGGCCGCCTCGGCCGAGAATGCGAAACAGACCGCCGAGGTCAATGCCAAGGCGCTGTCCTCAGCGCTGCGCGGGGAGCTGCACCGTAAGAGCCAGCTGTTCAACAGACTGCACGTGGAGCGTGAGCAGGCGGCGAACGCTGCACGCACGGCAAACCAGCCCAGCGCCGGGGTGAGCGCCCGCGGCGCCAAAACGCGGGCAGGGGCGCCGCGCGCGACGACAGCAGCCCTCGACCCCGCAAAGGTTCGTCTGAATGCCGGGCAAGATGCGCTCGGCTGGACGCACAAGTACGCCCAGGGCGACGATTGCGATGATGCCAGACAAGAGATTCATCCCGGCGCTTCCGAAATCTGCGATAACCGCGACAACGACTGCAACGGCGCCGTCGATGAAGGCCAGACACTGATGCTCTTCCTGGATGCGGACGGGGACGGCCACGGCGATCCTGCGCAGCGCCTCGAAGCCTGCCCGGAGAACCAGCGAGCGGCCGCCGCATCAGGACAATGGCTGGTTCCAGTGGGGAACGACTGCAACGACGCCGACCCGGATCACTGGCGCGAGTGTCCGTGAGAAAGGCGATTCGCCCCCGTCCGGATTTCCGCCGGCGAGAGTGGGCGCAGCGCGACGGCGCCGCTACATTTGATCTTGCAACGGTCAATTTCGAAAACATGAGAGAACACCTCGTGAGCGAACGCTTTGCCAAGACGAAGGACCTCGCCGGATCGTCGGCTCCAGCTATCCGCCATGCGCTCTTCATGGTCAGGGGTATTCTGGCGGCCATGCTCTTCGTCGGCGCGTCGGCCCAGGCCGATGACCTGATCCTCGAATTCGTCACGGGCGCTGACGACCTTCGCGGCGGGAACGACAACGTGCACCTGGAGCTGCTGCTGACGAGCGGGTCGCCGATCCGTTTCCAGAACGTCAATGATCTGCAGGGCTGGCCTGGGAATTCGGCACGGACCGTGAGACGTCCACTGCCCGTCGGCCTCAATATCGCGACGATCCGGGCGGTTCGCCTGCAGACCACGTTCGCAGGGGGCGTTGCAGGGGACAACTGGAATCTGGATGCGCTGAAGGTTTCGGTGCAGACCCCGACCCAGACGCAATTGCTGTTCAATGGCCGCGCAAGACCGTTGTTTCGTTTCACGGGGGAGCAGCGCTCGCGCGAATTCTCGTTCCCTCCACGCCGGTGTGCAGTGGACCGGGACTGCGATGACGGTGTTTATTGCAATGGCGCTGAAACCTGCGTCGCAACCTCCGGCGCTGCAGGACTCGCGACCTGGGCATGCCGTGCGGCGGCTCGTCCGGTCGCGTGCGACGGCGCTCGCGTGTGCGACGAAGGCGCGGACCAATGCGTTTTGCCGCGACTCGACGCTGATGGCGACGGTTCGCCCAGCGTCGAGGACTGCGACGATCGGGACCCTCATCGGCATCCAGGGAACCCGGAAGTCTGCGACGCGAACGGGGTCGATGAGGATTGCGATTTCGGTACGGGAGGAACGCGCGACGCTGACGGCGATGGACACGTCGACGCCGCTTGCTTCAATTGGGGTCCACCGCCCGATCGCCGGCGTTAGCCAGGATTTACCTGCGCGGCGCAGGCCGCCGGGCGGAAGAGCGCGTCCAGGAACAGGAGCGTGCGCTCACGAAGCATCGGCTCGCAGCGGCGGCCGTCGGCCCGATCACGCCCGCTGCGCAGGTCTGCAGTCCGCCGCAGACGCTGCGGTTCAACGCGCTACGACGCCGGCGGGAGGCGAAACGCGCTTACAGCACAAGCGCGCCGCATCGTTCCGTGCGCGCGCTTACTCCCACATCGCCCGCAACGCCGCGGCCGCATCGACTCGCACGCCCGTCGCGCCATCAACACGCTGTGACTGGATCGCTGCGGCGTGCGGCCACGATTTTTGCTCGAACTGCTCCAATAAGGCGTGCGTCATGAACCGGCTGCGAGCGCCGTACACGTGCGCATCGCCGGTGCGGCTCTGTTGCGTGACGTAGTACTTGAGCGGCGCGATCAAGTGCAGCTCTTGCTTCGCGCGGGTCATCGCAACGTATAAGAGGCGCCGCTCTTCTTCGATCATGTCGGGGCGTCCCGCAGCGTGCTCGTTCGGGAAGTTGCCGTCAGCCACGTTGAGAACATAGACGTTGTCCCACTCCTGACCCTTTGCAGAGTGAACAGTAGAGAGGATCAGATAGTCCTCATCCAGCAGGGGATCGCCTGCGAGGTCGCCTGTGACCTGCGGCGGATCGAGAGTCAACTCCGTGATGAACTGCTCGCGAGTCGAGAACTGCCCAGAGAGCCGCTCGAGCTGTTCGATGTCCGCCGCCCGAACTGCAGCGGCGTCATACATGCGCTCGAGTTGCGGTTCATACCACTTGCGCACTCGACCGAGCTGTCCCGCCCACGTGGACGCCGCCGTGAGTTCACGCAGCAGCGCCATGAGCCCCGTCCAGTCCGCCGCTGCGGCGCTCGGCATTTGGTACGCGGCGAGCGTGGACCAGGCGTAGCCGCTAGCCTCGAACACCTTCAAGCACCGGTCAGCGGTGGCGGGGCCGACGCCGGGCAGGAGCTGCAACGCGCGAAAACCCGCAAGCCGGTTGCGCGGATTGTCGGCCCAGCGCAGCAGTGCAAGCACGTCTTTGACGTGCGCCGCTTCCAGAAACTTAAGGCCGCCGTATTTCACGTACGGAATATTTCGGCGCAGGAGTTCGAGCTCGAGGAGGTCGCCGTGGTGCGAGCTGCGCATCAGAACCGCCTGTTTGCGCAACAATACGCCCTGCTCGCGCGCTCTGAGAATCTGCTCGACGACGTACAGGGCCTGAGCCTGATCGTCCTGCACCGTCACATACGCCGGCTTGCGTTGCGAGGTGCGATCCGAGCGCAGCGCTTTCTGATATTGGCGCGGACTGTCGCGCATCAAGACATTAGCGGCGTC
>DATAFY010000635.1:0-4310 GCA_036257205.1 Steroidobacter sp.
ACTGCAGCGTCGTGCCGCTGATCCGCTGCAGTTTCGGCTCGCCGTCAAATGTCGGCGCCGTCATCTTCGCCGCGCTTTTCTGCACGGCCGCCGTCTCTGGAATCGTCGCCGCGATCGCCGCTTCTTTGACTTGCGGTGCGCCAGCCACCGACGCCTTCACGTTCTCCTTTGGACTGTCGTCCGGAATGTTCGCGAAATCGTCGCAAAGCTCGTTTGCAGCGATGAACTCCCAAGGTCCGTCCATGCGCTGCGCCCGGAACCAGCGCCCAGAAGCGAGCACGTACGTCTTCTGGTCGGACAAGAATTTCAACAGATGCCCAGTGGTGTTCTCAGCGAAGAGCAACTGCGTTCCTGCGATGGGCCTCCACTTCGGTTCGCCGTCCGTCACAATCAGCTCCGTCGGCGTTGTCGCGATGTGGATCTCAGGCGCGCTTTTCGCCAGTGTTGGAGGCGGTTGCTCGGGATCGGCCGTGAGCAGATCGACCTGCCGCGAATCGATTGCGGCTTTGAGCACCGGGTCCAGATCTTTGGGGGGGCGACCGCGACAGACCAGGTCCCGACAGCGGACTTGCAACCATCCAACCTTCGAACACTTTCAGAAAATGCACGCCGCGCTTGTTGCGTACGACCAGCGCGCGGGTATTCACGATGCGCTCGTACGCGGTGCTCGTCACGGCCCGATACATGGGCTGCCCGTCTATGTAGACCAACATCGCGGGCTTCGTAGAGAAAATGATTCGGGGCGGTTCGTTGCGCACGGGTGGAGCGGTGACCGTCGCGCATTGAGCGTCAGGGCCCCGCTCGTGATCTCGTGCGGGCCACGGGATCTCCGGCTCCACTTCGTCCGGCTCCGCCGCGTGCGACAACCGCGCGACGGATAGGAGCGCTGCCAGCGCAAAGGGTAGTGCGAGCGACCACAAGACGGCGGGCCGACGCGACAGCTCAGGGGCCGGATGACGATGGGCCCGCCATGGCGCTCTCTACGGCTTCAATGAGCACATGGCCGGCGAAAGGCTTCGTGAGATACGCCGCGCCGATCTTCATCGCCGCCTGACGATAGCCGGCATTGTCGCGTGCAGTGATAAAGACGACGGGCGCTGAGACAGCGGTCTCGCGCAGCTTTGCGCAGAGCTCGAGGCCGGACATCCCAGGCAGATGAATGTCGATGATCAGACAAGCGGCGTGCTGTGCGCCGCCGCCCGCGAGCAGAGCTTCCGCGGAGTCGAACAGCAGAACGTGAAAGCCTGCGGCCCTGAGCAGTCTTCCGACGGCCTGACTGACGCTGTGATCGTCTTCCACCACGACAATGGCGCCGCGATGTTCCTGCATGTGTGTCGGCCCGCATCAAATGGAGGCGACCGTATAGAGCGGCGCCGCAGATGGTCGGCAGCGCACTGCAAGTAAACGCGGTTGACTCAGCGGTGCAATTCGTAGTGCGGGCGCCTCCCGAGGTCTGATGCGCCGGAGTGAACGCGCATATGTTGCAGGCTCGGCGCGTGGAGAGTGCATTAGTAGTTGCCCGTGCTACTTAATTGACTGAGATCTCGCGAGGGATGAAATCAGCTCGCCGGTAGAAGGAGGCGTTTGTGTATCTACGAATGAGGTGGCGCAAGATCCGGCGCCCGGCGTCGCGTGAAAGCGGCGTCGCCTCTGCCGTGTTAGTGCCTTAGGCGGTGGTAAGCGTATGTGTGGAGTCGGCCGAACAGCAGCGCCGTGGAGCATTCACTGCGCATTGCTGTTCCTGTTCTGGGTCCCGGGTGCGACATGCGGGGCGCAAGAGCTCGAACCGCGCGCGTATTCGCCGAATCCCATCGGGCTCAATTTTTTCGGCATTGGTTTCGTTCGCACTAGTGGCGGCGTGCTGGTCGATCCATCGCTGCCCGTCAGCAATGTGGATGCGCGCCTGAATTCAGCGGTGCTTGGCTATGGTCGCACGTTCAGCGTCTTCCATCGTTCTGCGAGCGCCGCGGTGGCTGTGCCGTATGTGGAAGGGGAGGTCGCCGGCGACGTCGGAGAGAACCGGCGTGAGGTGCAGCGCTCAGGTTTCGCAGATCCGAGATTGCGACTCACCGTGAATCTCATCGGCGACGAGGCTCTCACGCCGGCGCAGTTCGCAGTGAGAAAGCCGGCCACCTCTCTCGGCGCGACGATCGTTGTTGTCCCGCCGCTTGGCGAATATGACTCCAGCAAACTCGTCAACCTCGGCGCTAATCGCTGGGCCGTCAAGCTGGAGTTGGGTCTCTCGCATCCGCACGGTCCCTGGCATCTGGAGACGTACGGTGGAGTGTGGATGTTCACCGAGAATGAGCGTTTTCTCGGCGTGGGTCGTAAACAGGATCCGATCTCAACGGTTCAAGCCCATGTGAGTTACACATTTCGGCCGCGACTGTGGCTCGCGGCGAATGCGACCTACTATCGCGGCGGAGAGACCACCGTCGACGGTCGGGGCAATGCAGACCTGCAATCCAACACCCGCATTGGGCTGACGTTATCGCTGCCGATTCGGGGGCGGCAATCGACCAAGATCACGTGGAGCGACGGCGTCGCCACTCGAATTGGGGGTGATTTCACGATTATCGGCGTCGCTTGGCAGTACACGTGGTTCGACTAGGAGCGCAGGCGCGCGCCTGGAGAAACTGGCCTCCGGCCCGTCGCGAGCGCCAGTGGCCCAATAACACGGACATATTCACGGGCGCCGCCGTGCCTAGATATATATGTATATGATGCGTGATCGAGTAGGGAAGAACGGCGTCGCACAGACTGCCGTCGGCCAGAGGCTGTCTTTCGCGCCGATCGCCAGTACCCCGCGGACAACAGCCCGAGGCGGCCGCTACTTCGCGCTAACCAATCGCCAACGCCCACCCTCATCGCGACATGCCGTCCAGACGAAAGGCTGGCCTTTGTTCCGCTTTGAGTAGACGGTCGTTCGCATGCGTCGGCACTCATCGAAGTTCTCGACTTGCACCTGACCGAGCGTTTCGATGTGCGCGCCGGCCCCCGTGCGCTCATTGCGCCAATCCAGCGGCGGCGCTGGAAGCGGGGCATCCAGCATGGACCGGAGCGCATCCAGATACTGACGGACATCCTCGTCGTCGAAGTCGGAGATGGCTGCGTCTTTAAACAACGCGGCCCAGTCGATCGCCGACGCCGAGGGCGCAGCAGCCAGCGCGAGCGCAAGCGCCGCCGACCGTAAGATGGTGTTCACGCAGTCTCCTCAAGTTTCCATCGTCGGTTTCACTGCGCTTAGGGCGAGGCCCGCAGAGCTTTACGGGGCCCTCAGCGTGAATTTCACGGCGGCGCCGCCGCACTCACGGTTCTCCGCCCAGATCGCGCCGCCGTGCATCTGGATGATGGAGCGGGCGATCGAGAGTCCGAGCCCCAAACCGTCGTCCTTCGTCGTGAAGAACGAGTCGAACAGTCCACTGGCGTGCTCCGGGGCGATGCCGTGCCCGCGGTCGAGAATCGCGACTTCGAGAAAATCATCGTAGCGACGTTGCGTGCGGATATCGAGACGACGCTCGCAATCGGGGGTTTCCTTCATGGCGTCCATGGCGTTGATGAGGAGATTCAGGAGCACTTGCTGCAAATGCACAGGATCTGCAGGTACGGCGGGCAGGTCCGGATCGAGCGCCGTACATACAGCGATATTGCGACGCTCGGCGTCAGGCCGAATCAGGTAGAGCGCGTCGGACACAAGCGCATTGAGGTTCACGCTTTCGAAGTGCAGGTCACGCTTGCGCAGCAAGGTGCGCAGACGCCGCAGAATGCCATGAGCCCGCAGATCATCCTTACGGACATCCGCAAGGATTTCGCGTATTGAAGCGAGATCCGGATCTGGCTGGCCCAACAGAAGTTCTGCCGTTTCGACATTGCTTAGAATAGCGCTCAGCGGTTGAGTCACTTCGTGCACCACGGAAGCTGTGATCTCGCCGATCAGCGCCAGTCGCGCAGCGTGGGTCATTTCAGCATAACGCTTCTCCGCGCTGACCTTGGCCCGCTGGTGTCGTCGGCTCTGAATCAGCAGCAAAACGATGAGCGTTGCCGTCAGCACAACCAGCGCGCCGATGGAGTACTCCACGTAGGCGAACTCGCCCGCGTGCGCGGCGCGTGGGATGAGTGGCCATGCCAGGGCCGCGCCTACGAGTGCACCCGTGCGCGCGGGCGCCTCAGCAAGAAACCGGGTCGGCGCGGCGCCTTGAGAGGAGAGATTGCACTGCATACGCGAACACTTTGCCTTGACCAGTCTAGGAAGGCGCTCATCGCGTACCTACTCGGGGAAACCATAACTACGGCGTGCCGTATTGTGCAGC
>DATAFY010000061.1:0-3929 GCA_036257205.1 Steroidobacter sp.
CGAACCCCGGCCGCTTGGGCGCCGGCGATGACGATGCATACATAGGGCTGTTTCCGCGAACAACCGTCGAGGAATAGCAGTTCATCGCCGCCGACTTGCTCGAACCTCACGCCGAGCTCCGGCGCGATCAGAAACGAGCCCTCTGGAAAACGTTGATGCAAGTGGGTCCCCGCCGCCGCGAACACGGCGACCCCCTCGCCCTCGCGACGCCAGAGCGCGCCGGCCTCCGACCCGCCGTCGTCGCCGTTGAGCGCGCTGTGATGGACGATGAGAAAGCGCGCAGGAGGTCCCGAACGCACATGGATGCTGAGCGTCAGCGAGTGCGGCTCATCCTGCGCCTGGCTGAGCACGTCGATCTCTCCGTGAGAATGGCGATAAAGCCATCGACAGGAACGCGGCGTCGTCTCCCATGCCGAGGGCTCATCGAGCAGTCGCCACTCGCCCTCGATTTCCACGAACACTCGCAGACCGTGCGACCGGAACAGCCCAAGATAACTGCGCGCTGCAGACAGGAAACGATTGATGCTGACGTGGCCCTGCGTCAGCATGGAGTGAAACACTCCGCCCATCCATGTCGTAGACGTGAGCGCGGACTCATCCGGCGTGAGCCGCCGACCGGTGCGCAGCAAATGGCCGTGCGGACGCTGCACCCGCAGCTCTTTCGCGCGCAACGCGACGTGTCGATCCTCTCCGCAGAAAAACGAGAGCAGACGACCCTGCCCGTCGCGCTCTTCGTGTCGCCGCTCGGCGCCGAACAGCGCCTCCAACTCGGTTTCGGAAAGCTCCTCGACGGCGAGCAGAGCGGCACGCGAGAACAACGTCGCGGAGGGCGCCTGCCATCGGATCACATGCGGCGCATACGTCTTGCCGACCTCCGGCAGACGAAGCGCTTCATCTACTGCGCGCAAATCGTCCATTGACGTCGCAGCGGGATGATCAGCGACGAACGATCCGAAAAAACCGGCAGCCGCTTGCCCGCCTCGCTCGAGCCGCAGCGGCGCATCCTGAATCGCCGCCATGGAGTGCTCATGTTGGAGGCGCCGGCCGGGCAAACCCTGCGCAAGACCGCTCGGCGTCCGCCCAGCGCGACTGGCGAGCCCGTACACTTGCAGCGCATCCGTCGCGAAGGACACGCCTGTGCGCAGCGACCCGATGACGCACCAAGGATGCCGCCCGCCCGCTGGCTGATTCTGGCGTGACGCGACCACGACGCCGCGCTCGCCGTGATTGAGCGGCGCGTGATCCACGTACTGGCTCACATAGTACTCATTTAAGCGAATCGCGTCATACGGCGCTAGCGCGAGGTCCTGGGTGTAGATGAGATCGACATCTTGCAGCTCGCCAACGTTCCTGAGCGTCACGCGCCAGAACCACGCGGGGGCGCTCGATGCCAGCACGAGGGCTAACGAGTACTGAAGATGGCCCATTTCTCCTGAACCTAAAAGCACGCCATCCGCATGCTGCTGAAACCGCGTGTGGCTTGCAGGTCCGAGCAGCGGAACTACCTCCAGCATCCCATTGCGACGACTTCGCAGCCACACGTTGGCCGGCCCGCCCTCCATCTCGTTGCCGGGAAACAGATTGACCGTGATCGCTCCGCAGTCGAACCGTCGCAGCGATCCATTCGCGTTGATCCAGACACTGGCCCCGGATGGACTGTTCAGGCGTATGGCGTCCAGCATGCAGAGAGCGACTTTGTTTGAGGCGACCTGTGCGCAATCGTGAACAACGCTGGCCTAATCTGCAAAGGTTTGTAAACGCGCTGGCGCACCACGCCCCGCGAACCGAGCCGTCGCGTGTCGCTCCAAAGCCGCGGGCGGGTTCAAGCCGGTTCTGCGTTGCAGTTGCGGCTCCGCGGATCGATGCAGTTCGGAATCTTGAGCAGTCGCTCCCAGCACCCAAGGCTAACGCTCTGTCCCCTGACTGTCGGCGCCGCTGCTTGCGTTTTGTACATCCACCGAGTCGCGACTGACGAACTTGTTGAAGCGGCTCTTACGCCCGGACGCCGTCCTCTCTTGATAGAGGAACGCAAGATTGTTCGTGTCGAATGTCTCGAAGAAGTCATCCCAGCTCAGTGCATCGAGCGACTCCTCCGAGGGCTCGAAATCGATACGCAACAGACCGCTGCCGCCGCGCCTCTTGCCTTCCGTGGTCTTCACGACGGCCGGATGGCCTTTGCGGCTCTCTACCCAGCGGCGGATGACTTCGTGATCCGTGGTTGCGATTGCCTGACCCATAGTGCGACCTCCTCTTTGCTCTCGTCCGCAATGGACGAAGCTGGCGAGGCGTTCCATGGCCTGGGCGTAGGCGTCTTCGCACGCCCTGTCGACGGGCTCAGACGGCTGCGCGCTTGAGGAGCGCCGCAGCTGCGCGAGGTCAGTGTGCGCGGGAGTAGAGACAGGTTTGCAGAGAAAGAACTCGTGCTCCGGACGGGAGATCACCTGAAAGCCGGCTGAGCGCAGCAGCGCCTCAACGCATGGTTCGTTCGGCGCCCACCAGTTGGTGGCGTCGCCCGCGACGCGATGTTCTATGAACGCCATCTTCGGCCAGCCCTCATGGCGCATCGTCTCACGCTGATCGAGCGGCAGATCGTTCGGAAATAGGCACGCAGCGCCGTTCGCCTCGCCGCCCGGCATCGTCATGCTCTGAAACATCATGAGCCTGCCCGTCACGCCCCTCACCAAGTCGAGCGCGAGCGTCGGATACCTCAGATGATAAAAGACGCCGGTGAACCACACGAGATCGAACGTGCGCTCGCATTTCAGCAACTCATATACGTTCCCCTCGATGAACGTGAGCCGGTCCTCCAGCCCGCATTGCTTCGCAGCCCAACGGGCCTGACGCAGATAGAGCGGCTCGCGATCCAGGCCCAACACGGTCGCGCCCCGACGTCCAAGCTCGATGCTGTAAAACCCGGCGTTGCAACCGATGTCCAGCACCGACCAATCCGCGAGACTCTGCGGAATCGAGTCCGCAATGCGCCGCCATTTGAACTGCGGGAAATCGCCGAAGCGATGATCCGGCGCGGTCTCGAGTCCGTCGGGCAGATGCAAATTGTGAAACCAGGGCCCCAGGGCCTCAATCTCGCGGCGCTTGCTCGTTTGCAACGTCTCGAAGCGCATCTCTCGCTCAGCCTGAAACCGCCCGCCCAAGCACGCGCCCCACTGCGGCGCTCGAGCAACGACGCCGCCCCGCAAGTCGCGCGTCGCCAAGCAATTCAAGGAGCTCCGTTGCGCGGTGCGCCCCACTATGCCTCGCGCAGACTCGTTCACGCGCGGCGTGCGCCACCCGAGCGCGCTCGGTCTCACTCAGAGCCGCCAAATACTCGACGACGTCGCTACCGCTTCGCGCGATGAGAACTTCCTCTCCAGGCGTCAGCACCTCCTCGATCCCAGCCCACTCATCGGAGATGATGGGGGCGCCGCAAGCCGCGGCTTCGAACAGACGCACGCTTGGAGAGTAGCCGGCCAGACGCATGTCTTCGCGCGTAATATTCAGCGTGTACCGCTGACGGCTGTAGAAGAGCGCATGCCGCGCCGGCGCCAGATGAGCTATGCGGCGCACATTGCGCGGCCATTCGAGCCTGGACGGATATTGAGCGCCGACGATGAGAAAGCTGCGCGACGGCAATACTCGCGCCGGCTCGTTCAGAAGCGCGTGAAGGCGCGGCTGCCGATCCGCGCTGTAAGTACCCATGTAGCCGAGGTCCACATCCTGTGCGACGCCTTGCGGCCGATAATCCTCGGGATCGACGCTGCAATACAGAGCTGCCGCGCGCCTAGCGCCATACTCCCGTTCAAGCCGACGCAACGTAGGTCCGCCGGTAAAACTCAGTATCAGATCGAACTGTGGAATCTGATCGGCGCGCAAATACTCGCATTCCTCCGAGCTCAGACGAGCGAGCGTCACGGGCGTGTCGATATCGTAGA
>DATAFY010000113.1:0-3408 GCA_036257205.1 Steroidobacter sp.
TGTACTCCAAACCCTTTGGCTTGATCACTACCCGCCTCGTGGCACTTTTTTCCACGTGCCCGGCGAGAAGGGCTTTAAACGGGAACGCCCCAGCGACTTCGAGGACGAGGCTGACGTCCTTCTCGGGCACGTAAATCGCAAACCCTGCGCCCATGTTCAAGTTGCCATAGGCTTCCCGGTCGTCGAGGTTGCCCTGCGCCTGCATGAACTCGAACACTGGGTGTGGCGCCGGAACCCGGTCGATGACGTAAGCGAAGGGCCCCCTTGCGCGCATGAGCTTGCGCCAGCCGTGCCCGGTGATGTTGACGGCGTAGTGAATGTCGACACCGCGACTGAGACAATCCTCAATCACACCGACGTAGATATGTGTGGGATCCAGAAGCGCTTCGCCGTACGGCCGGCCGTCATGCAAAGGCGTCAGATATCCATCGGGCGCACGTGCGGCGATCGCTCGAGCGAGCGTCAGCCCGTTGGCATGGATCCCCGAGCTCTCAAACAGGACGATCGCATCATCCGGCTGTATGTTGGCGCGTATGAGCCGCTGCTTCGGCTTCACAACTCCAATGGCAGAGCCTGCAAGCACGACCGTATGAGGCTCCACAACCCCGCTAAGCGTGGGCGTTTCACCGCCGCCCCAGGCACAACGCGCAATCTCGCACGCCCGTCTCCAACCGTTTACCAGATCCTCGGCCCGTCGCTCATCATGAAACCAGTCGGAGGACCCCGCACCAAGATGCATCGCGACGGCCAGCGGCAATGCGCCCAGCGTGACCATGTCATTGACGATCATGGCGACCGCGTCTTGAGCGATATGGTCGTAGTACGAACGCACACCGTTGAGCCGATAGACGGCATCGGCCACGAGATTCTTCGTGCCCAGGCCTTCTTCCACGTGCGCCAGAAATGTCTCGTCGGTTTCGATCAAATAGGCGCTCTCGCCGCGGCTCGTTTCTACTTCGGCCATCCCAAGCCGGCGAAGCACATCGGCGGTTCCCCGCCCAGCGACCTGCGCGCGTCGCTTGAACGGATCGAGCGCGCCATAATCGACGCCCGCGCCGGCATATGTCAGGCGGTCCATGACTTTCAGCTCGAGTGCACGTGAGGACGTGGGGTCGAGGTCAGAACTCCAGCTTATCGATCAGCGCCTGTCCTACCGTCCTCGTCGCTGAACCTTCCGGCGCCTTCCAGTAGCCGCGCCGCACAGCGGCGAAGAATCGCTCCTCTTCGTAGTCTTCCTCGAGCATGTCGAAGCCCTCACCAATCAAATCGATCGCGGCATCGCGCTTCGCGTGCGCTTCGAGCAATGACAACATCACCGGAGTATTTCTGATCGCGATCGTCGCAGCGCCGAGCGCAAGCGGCGCACGAGGGGGGTCAACGGCGGGGATCCCGACGTCAAGGATGGCATTGAGCGCTCGTTTTTCTCCGGCATTCGCGAGCGCCACAAGGGCGGTCACCGTGTTGCGAAGCAGTTCCTGGAAACCAGCATTTTGCTGCGCAAATCGCAGCGTCTCCAGCAGGTACGGGACGTGGGCATCACAGTTGACGCTGAGCAGGCAGATCGCAGCGGCGATCATCGGCTGACTCTCACGGGAGGCCGTTCGCTGCAGCGACGCGAGCGTCTCCAGCGCACGCCGATCCTTCAATTTGCCAAGCGCGGTCACAGCATCGACCTGAAGAGGCCCACTCTGACGCGCAACCGCGATGAGCGGATCGATCGCGTAAGCCGCGCGGTAGTCGCCGAGCGCTTCAATGACCGCGCTTCGGAAAAAATCCTGCCCTCGTCCAACCTCGACAAGCAGCGTCTCTCGGACTTTTGGATCGGCGCCCTGAGCCGCCAGAGCACGGACGAGCGCCGGTCGCACAAACTCGCTTTCCTCTCGCTCGAGGGCGTCCAGCAGCGCAGGAATCACGCTCGCCGACGGATGGTGCTCGAAATACATGTATGCAACCGCGCGCAGGCGATCATTGGGATCGGTGAGCGTCTGACGAACCAACTCGGCCGTCCGGCTGTCGTTGAATCCGCTCAGCAGGACCAGGGCCCGAAATCTGACGAACTGATCCTTGTGACCTTCAATGGCCTTCATGAGCGCTGGGACGACAGCCTCCGCCGGAGCCCGTCGGAGGGCGCGTGAAGCTTTCATCCGCACCAGGAAGTCGAGATTGCTCAGCAAATCGATCGACGATCGAATCGCGTCACCGGACAACGGCTGTGGACCACGCTCCTGCGGCTGAGGACCACGCTCCTGCGCGGCTGCTGCACCGAACACCGCCATCAGGAGCAGGAATGACGCTGCGAGAGTCAGGCTACGTTTTGACGGCATCTGTGTCCAATTTCAGCGCCAGCTGAAGGTAAGCGGCCTCATTGCTGGGAAATGCCACTGGATAATGTCCTGTATAGCATGAGGTGCAGTAAGACGTCTTTCGCCTGCCTACCGCCGAGAGAAGCCCTTCGAGGCTCAGATAGCCGACGCTATCGGCACCAATATATTTCTTGATCTCTTCGAGGGTGTGCGTCGCGGCAATCAACTCAGAGCGGCGAGGCGTATCGACGCCGTAAAAGCACGGCGAGATGGTGGGCGGGCAGCTGATCCTCATGTGGACTTCTTTCGCGCCCGCTGCCTTCACCATTTTGACAATCTTCCGGCTCGTAGTGCCGCGAACAAGCGAGTCGTCCACGAGCACGACGCGCCGACCTTCAAGAATGCTTCGAACAGGATTGAGCTTCACGCGCACGCCGAAATGCCGAATTGCCTGCTGCGGCTCGATGAAGGTGCGACCCACATAGTGATTGCGAATCAGCCCGACCCGCATGGGAATACCGGACTCCTCCGCGAAGCCGATCGCCGCGCATACGCCCGAGTCTGGGACAGGAACAATGACATCGGCATCGGCCGGCCGCTCGCGCGCGAGCAACACTCCGAGGCTCGTCCGAATTTCGTTGACGCTCTCCCCGAAGACGTAGCTGTCGGGGCGGGCGAAATATACGTGCTCAAATATGCAGTGCGCCGAAGGCGCCGGCGGAAACGGCTTGAACGACTTGACGCCGGCAGCGCTCACGATGACGATCTCGCCCGGCTCGACATCCCGAAGGTATGTCGCGCCAATCAAATCGAGCGCGCATGTTTCGGAACACGCGATCACGGCGTCGCCCAGACGCCCGATTGCCAGGGGACGAAAGCCGTGAGGATCGCGCACCGCAATCATCCGATCCTTGGTCATCAGGACCAGGGAAAACGCGCCCTGCACACGTGAAATGGCCTCGACGATCGCTTCGTCGCTCGATGCGGCGCGCGACCGGGCGTAGAGATGCAGGATGACCTCGGTATCGGTGGAAGTTTGAAAAATCGAGCCGCGCTGGACGAGCTCTTCCTTCAGCTCGCTGGCGTTCACCAGATTGCCGTTGTG
>DATAFY010000177.1:0-5258 GCA_036257205.1 Steroidobacter sp.
CACGCCCGGCGCAAGCTGGGGAATCATCTGCATGCTCGCTTCGCTCGCCATTTTCATCGTGGCGTTCACGATGGGCGGACTGAACTACGTCACGACGGTCCTGCAGGCGCGCTGCCGCGGCATGACGCTGATGCGCATGCCGCTGTCAGTGTGGGGCATCTTGACCGCCTCGGTTCTTGGCCTGCTGGCGTTCCCGGCGCTGTTCGTGTCCGCCATCATGCTGGGACTCGACGGCGTCCTCGGGACCAGCTTTTTCGTTCCGGAGATTGCTTCGATGGGGCGGGAGACGAAGTACTCGGGCGGCAGCCCGCTGTTGTTCCAACACCTGTTCTGGTTCTTTGGACACCCAGAGGTCTACATCGTTGCGCTGCCGGCATTCGGGATTGTCTCGGATCTGCTCAGCACGCATGCGCGCAAGAACATTTTCGGCTATCGGATGATGGTGTGGGCGATCTTGGCGATCGGCTGTCTCTCGTTCGTTGTATGGGCGCACCACATGTACGTGAGCGGCATGAATCCATACTTCGGGTTTTTCTTCGCCACGACGACGCTGATCATCGCGGTCCCGACGGCGATCAAGGTGTACAACTGGGTGCTGACAATCTGGCGCGGCGACGTGCACCTGACCGTGCCGATGCTGTTTGCGATCGGTTTCATTTTCACGTTCATCAATGGCGGCCTCACTGGCCTGTTCCTCGGCAATGTGACCGTCGATGTGCCGCTCTCCGGAACCTATTTCGTCGTCGCCCACTTCCATATGGTGATGGGCGTCTCGCCCGTGCTCGTCGTGTTCGGTGCGATTTATCACTGGTATCCGAAGGTCACCGGTCGAATGCTGAACGAGACGCTCGGCAAGATTCATTTCTGGGCGACTTTCCTCGGAACCTACGCGATCTTCCTCCCGATGCACTATCTCGGAATCCTTGGCGTGCCGCGGCGCTACTACGCCTACAGCAACAGCATCGAATTCATTCCGCCAAGCGTTGCGCAGGCGAACGAATGGATTTCAATCTGCGCGATGTTCGTTGCGGCCGTGCAGCTGATCTTTCTATTCAACGTGTTCTGGTCGTTGCGTTACGGTAGGCCGTCAGGTCCGAATCCGTGGCGAGCGACAACGCTCGAATGGCAGACCCCGGACACCCCTCCCAAACACGGCAATTGGGGCAAGGAGCTGCCGGTCGTGTATCGCTGGGCCTACGACTACAACGTTCCGGGCGCGCCGGAGGACTTCATTCCCCAGAACGCTCCGCCCACGGAATCCGCGCCTGTCGGTCGCGACCACGGAGTCAAAGCGTGAACCCGACGCTCGCTTACGCCGCGCTCGTCGCCGGCGTGGTCGTCTGGTTCCTGCTTGTGCGCAAACTCACGGTGCGGACCTGGGAGACGGCGGGCGCTCCCGCCGAGGCCGCGGGCGAGCGCGTTTCCGCGGCCCGCATAGGGCTGTGGGTCTTTCTTGCGGTGGTCACATCGCTCTTCGCGCTTTTCATTTCGGCGTACTACATGCGAATGGGTCACGGCCACGGCGCCGTACAGGACTGGCATCCCATTTCCGAGCCGCCTGTGCTCTGGCTCAACACGCTGTTGCTCATTGTGGCGAGCGTATTCATGCAGTGGGCGCGGTCGAGCATCGCCCTGGGAGATGCGCTCCATTCGCGTGAAGCACTGCTCATCGGCGGTTTACTGACTTTCGCATTTCTCGCCGGGCAGTACTTTGCATGGCTCCAGATCAGGCATGCCGCATTCTTTAGTCTGCGCAGCGCGGCGGTCGCGTTCTTCTATTTGCTGACCGCTGTGCACGGCTTGCATCTGCTCGGGGGCCTAGTCGTGTGGGGCAAGACCCTGCTTCGGATGCGCCGGAGGAATATCGAAGCGATCGATGTGCGCATGAGCGTCGAGCTCTGCACTGTGTACTGGCATTACTTGCTGTTCGTCTGGCTCGTATTGTTCGCGCTGTTGCTTTCGACCTAGAGAATCGCGCAGCTAGAGAGGAGTGCGACGTGGCCGCAAACGTGCTCAAAGCTGAGGAGACCGTGCCGATGCAGGAAGGTCTCAAGGGCGTAGTCGCCGACTGGTCCGCCGACAAGCAGGCTTTTCGCATGCCCTGGGGCAAGGCGATGATGTGGATCTTCCTGCTGAGCGATACTTTCATTTTCACGTGTTTCCTCACGTCGTACATGAACGTGCGCATCTCGACCACGGACACATGGCCGAACCCTTCGGAAGTGTTCGCACTCCATATCGGCGGTACGGACGTCCCGTTGCTGCTGATCGCCATCATGACGATGGTGCTGATCACGAGCAGCGGCACGATGGCGATGGCCGTGAACTTCGGCTATCGCCGTGATCGCACTCGCACTGCACTGCTGATGTTCGCAACCGCCGCCCTCGGTCTGTCGTTCGTCGGCATGCAGGCGTTCGAATGGACCAAGCTCATTGTTGAGGGCGTTAGACCTTGGGGCAACCCGATGGGAGCCGCACAGTTCGGCTCGTCCTTCTTTATGATCACCGGCTTTCATGGCCTGCATGTATCTGGCGGCGTGATTTATCTCACCGTAGTCGCGCTGCGGGTGCTGAGCGGTTTTTACGATCGCAAAGGCACGTATGAGACGGTCGAAATCGCGGGCCTGTACTGGCACTTCGTCGACCTTGTCTGGGTGTTCATTTTTGCGTTCTTTTATTTGTGGTGAAGAGAGACTTGTCACTGGCGATCACACTGGTTGACAGTCAGCAACCGCCGCACGAGCAATCGCTAATCACAACGGAGAAAACAATGGACCAGGCCGTCGAACGCGTTATGCCGGATACGGCGCATCACGCGGAGGGTCAACAGCATCCGATCCGCATCTATCTGTGGATCTGGGCGCTGTTGTTCGTATTCAGCGCCTTCTCGTACATGGTGGATTACTTCCAGCTCCAGGGCGCACTGCGCTGGGCGTTGATCCTCATCCTCATGTTCGGGAAGGCGGGCTTCATCGTCGCCGTCTTCATGCACATGGCCTGGGAGCGGCTTGCCCTAAAACTCGTCGTTCTGGTCCCGCCGCTTGCATTGCTGGTGTTAATTGGCTTGATGGCGGCCGAAGGCGACTACACGTTGCTCACGCGGCTTGCCTCATTCACGCCCTGAAAACGTCCATGCACATTACGGCCGTCTGGATCTGCGGCGCGGTGACAGGCGTCATCTTCGGCCTCATGCTTTACTCGATTGCAACGTTCCGCACGAGTTCGAACACGGTAGCCGCGAAGCCCCATCGCAACGCTGCTGTGGAAGTCCTGTGGGCGCTCATACCCATCCTGATTCTTCTCGGCGCCGCCGCACCGGCCGTCAGAACGATGATCTCGTCATCAGCGCCGCTGGCGTCCTTACACGGAGTAATTGAGTAATCCTTATCTCGTCTGCCCGTTCTTGGCTGTCCTCTGCCCGTCATCCGGCGGTAGAGCCATCGTTGCTGCGCACCTGCGCTGTGATTACGCACGAGGAAAAGCACCCGATGAGCGGCTCAATAATCTTGAGGAACGGCTCAACCGATCGCCGAATCGGCTGCCATCAGCCGACGCTCACACGCATGATGTTTCGGTCGCTCTTGAGCGCGGCGAAGAATGCCGCCTTCGGAATGCGCGCTGCGCCGCGGCGGTAGGGGTTGGCTTCGTACTCCAGCGGCTGAAGCTGCGCGTTGATGTCCACCGCGGCAACCCCGCACCCTGCGCCCCGAACGTCGTAGTGAACCTCTATCGAGCGACCGTACAGGACGACCAACGCCGCGAGACCGCTTAAACGCACGGGCATTACAGGATCGATCACGAGCGCATCGTGCTCTTGCGTCAGACCTAGCAGGCGGCGCACGATCAGACTCATCGCAATCCCCGCGCCGCTCGAGTAAACACGCCAGCCGCCGTCGAGCGCAATCTCCCCGCGCAGCACGCGCTCATACTCGGCGCCCGCTTCGTTTCGGTCGGAGAACGCAGCGTCGGAGCTGGAGTAGTAGCAGTTGGCCTGACGAAGGCTCGCCTGGGGAATCAATTCGCGCAAACCGATCGGGTTCGCCTGACGCAACGCGTGGAAGAAGCGCTCCGCATCACCCAGCCGAGCGAGGGCCTGCGCGTAGCGCAGATGCGCATGCATGTACATAAGGCCGATCTCGCGGCCAAAGAACGCCGCACTTTCGGCGCGCTGAAAGAGACGCTGCGGCCCTCCGCGATACTGCAGGGGACGATCGAACAGGCGCAAGCCGTCCGGGCCGCTCAGCGAGCGCTCGAGCAGGCGCAGATGGTCCCGCGCCTGTCCAGGCGTGAAGAGATCTTCAAGGATCGCATGAATCATCCCGAGGGCGCTGTACCGCACGCCGCTCATCTGATCGCGCGGATGCAGCAAATACTGAATCTCGCCGCCTTCGAACAGGGCGTAACCTGCAAGGACGCCGTCGGCCAGCAACAGTCGCTGAAAGTCACGGCGCACTGCTTCCGCTTGACAGTCCAGCTGCGATGCTGTGTGCGGCCGTCCAGCGATCCGCAAGGCGCGCGCAAGCGTCGTGAGCGTCTGGTGATGCAGAGTGACCGTCCATGCGCTGCACATGCGCTCGCGCATGCGGGGATCGGCAGGCTGGAGCGAATCATTCCAGTCTCCGTGCCCGTATGCCGCAAGCGCCGTGCCGGCGATCGTGCGCCGATCGATGACGTCGAGCGCACGTTCGACGTGATTCCAGACGCAGGCGCGCTGGGCCGTAGACGGATCTTGCCCGTGAAACGGCTCGATCTCATCTAGGATGCTCGCGTCTGCGGACGCCAGCAAATACTGCGCGAGCGCCAGTATCGGCCAGAAGACCACGTCTCCGTGCGAATCGCCTGCGCGAACCGAGCGCTCCCGCTCAAAGAACATGAACCATTGCGGCCAGTCCCCGTCGGGATTCTGCGCGCGCATGACGCGCAGCAGGACATCGCGCACGGGCGCTGCGCAGCCCAGGCCGAGCAACAGCTCCACGGGACCCTGACACACATCTCGTACGCCCCATCCGCCGCCGGAATACTGCTCCAGACCCCGAGGGGACAAATAGTGAACGAGGGCGTTATGCGTGAACCACGGGATGATGTCCGCCAACTGCTGCACTGCGCCGGCGAGCGGGCTCTTCTGAGGCGGACGAAGCGTGAGCGGGGGAACGCCGGCGAGTTCCGGCTCCAAGCTTTCAGCCGTCGAGGCGATTAAGCGGCCCTGGATCCGAACCCCGGCCGCTTGGGCGGCGGCGATGACGATGCATACATAGGGC
>DATAFY010000229.1:0-12807 GCA_036257205.1 Steroidobacter sp.
CTCGCGCCTGTCGGCGACCCTCCGATCACCCGGTGGGAATATCCCGGTTTCGTGGTGTACTTCGAACGCCAGTTCGTCATTCATGCCGTCGCCCGGAGTGAGTCAAGTGCGGTCGCTGAGACTAGTGACTCGTGATGAGAACCTAGCGCAAAATGAGGTCCTCTCCTGGCCTCACGCGAGGACCTTCAGGCGCCGTCGCTGCGGTTGACGTCGTCGGCCCGCCATTTTTAACGGGCGGGAGCCGGACGGCGCGGTTGCGATCACTGATCGACGATCCACCAGACCCATGACCGAACTCTTGTTCCGCGAGGACCCCTATCTCAAGAGTGCGACGGCCACGGTCCGCGCCATCCACGAGAAAGGGATTGAGCTTGATCGTACGATTTTCTATCCGCTCGGCGGCGGACAGCCGGGCGATGTCGGCGCGCTGATCCGACAAAGCGGCGAACGGATTGCGATCATTGATGCACGCAAGGGCGAAGCCCTCAACAGCGTGATGCACCTCCCCGCGCCAGGCGCGGCGCGGCCCGAGCCCGGCGAACTCGTGAAGCTTGAGATCGACTGGGAACGTCGTTACGCCTTGATGCGTCTGCATACCGCCCTGCACGTGATGTCTTGCGTCGTCGTGGCCCCGGTGACGGGCGGCAATATCGCACCTGATCGAGCGCGGCTCGACTTCGACATCGATATGACGCTGCTCGATGCCGACAAGATCGGGCGTGAAACCAATGCACTGATCGCTCGGTCCGTCGATACCGAAACTGTCTGGATCACGGATGAGGAACTCGACGCACAGCCCGAGCTGGTGAAGACCATGAGCGTTCAGCCGCCGCGCGGCGCAGGTCGCATCCGGCTGCTGAAAATTCCGGGAATCGACTTGCAGCCGTGCGGCGGCACGCACGTCCGAAACATCGCTGAAATCGGCGCGATACGCGTGCTGCGCATACGCAACGAGGGCAAGCGCAACAAGCGCATCGAGATCGCATTGGCCGACTGAGCCTCGTCGGCTCCAGAGGCCGAGAACGTTCGCTCGGCGCCAAAGGCCGCAACCAGGTTTGCCTCACCGGTTCCCCACAGCCATGAGCTGGTCCGAACCCAGCAACGCGCTGGAGAAAAGCGTATGCAGAAAATGATCCGACCGAGCGCAACCGCGACGTTCGGCGTCTGCGGCATGCTTGCGCTCGCCGCTTGTTCCTCGCATGAGGACGCCTCGCCCGCGGCAAGATCCCAAGGACCGGCGGCGGCCGCTTCGCCCCCCGCGAAAACCGTCCAGACGGACGCTCCGGCTGGCTCGTACACTCTGGACAAGGCGCACGCGAGCCTGCTCTTCCGGGTAGACCACCTTGGCTTTTCGAATTACACGGCGCGGTTCAAGAGGTTCGATGCCCAGTTGCAGTTCGATCCGGCGAATTTCTCTGCATCAAGCGTGAGCGTGCAGATTGACCCCGCGTCCATCGAAACTGATTTTCCCAATCCCGCGACTCTAGACTTCAACGCCCAACTGCGCGGCAAAGAGTGGCTCGACACGACGCAATTTCCACAAATGTTGTTTCGCTCGAGCTCTGTCGAACTCACAGGATCGAACGCCATGCGTGTGAACGGCGAGCTCACGCTGCACGGCGTGACTCGGCCTGTCGCGTTCGAGGCGACGTTCAACGGAGGTTACGCAGGCCATCCAATGGATCCGCGCGCACGCATCGGCTTCTCCGCTCGCGGCGCGCTAAATCGCTCGGAGTTCGCCATGGGATTCGGCGTGCCCGAGCCCGGCTCGAAAATGGGTGTGAGCGATGAAGTCGAGTTCATTATCGAGGCGGAATTCAATGGGCCGCCCCTCGCCGCTGCGCAGGCCGCTTCACAGGCGCAATGAACTCGCAGGCAGTCATGTCGCTCAGGCTCTACATGCATCCGCTAGCATCCTTCTGCTGGAAGCCGCTGATCGCGCTGTACGAGAATGAAACGCCGTTCGATCCGCAGATCGTTGATCTTGGAAACGACGCCTCGCGCGCGGCTTTTCTGAAGATCTGGCCGATGGGCAAGTTTCCGCTGCTGCGCGATGAAACGCGCGATCAAACCATTCCAGAATCGACGATTATCATCGAGTATCTGGCGCAGCATTATCCCGGCAAGACGATGCTGCTGCCCGCCGATCCCGATCTTGCACGCGAGGCGCGGCTGCGCGACCGTTTCTTCGATATGTATGTGCAGGAACCCATGCAGAAGATCGTCGGCGATCGCTTGCGCCCGCCAAGCAGTAAGGATCCTTTCGGGGTTGCGCATGCGCGCTCAACGCTTCATACCGCGTATGGGATCGCCGAGCAGGAAATGGCGACCAAGACGTGGGCCTGCGGGGAGAGTTTCACGCTGGCCGATTGCGCGGCCGCGCCCGCGCTGTTTTACGCCAACATCGTCCAGCCTTTCGGCAACTCACAGGTGAAGCTGCAGGCGTATCTGGAGCGACTGCTGCAACGTCCATCCTTCGCGCGAGTCATTCGTGAAGCGCGCCCGTACTTTGCGATGTTCCCGACGGAGCCTGGGGATCACGCGCCAAGCTGATCGACGCTCGCCAGCGAGGGCGACCCGCCAGACAACTCAAAAGATTTCGAGCTGCCGCGTATCGCCGATCACGAGCTCGAAATTGAGCCCCAGCGCGGCGAGCACAGGCTCGGCGACAGGCTTCACTTGCTTGAAAACGTAGTGCTCGCGGTCGATAGGATGCTGTACGTTCTCGACCGGCTCGGGCCCCGCCGTGGTCGCGACATAGCTGATCAAAGCCCCCGAGGACTGATTCGACTTGCGGGCGGCGGCCACATGCGGCGGCGTCGTCGCCGTGTACTCATCGGCGTCCTTGCGCAGGTTCTTGCGGTACACGAGCAACTCGTCCATGGCGCCGCTCCTTACGCGCGTCACTATGTCCGCCAGATACGCCTCGACAGGCTGACGCGTAAACAGCCGCTGGTACAACTCGCGTTGCACCTGCTTGGCAAGCTCCGTCCAGTCGCGGCGAACGACTTCCATGCCCACGAATTCTACGTCCTGGGCCCCGTAGCGCAGCCCGGCGTAGCGCTTGCTCGCGCCGCGCGTGCTATGCCGGGCCTGCGTCAAGAACAACGTGACGTAGAGTTTCTCGAATTTCAACTCCAGTCGGCTTTGGATGCGCCAACGTTCCGCGATGTAGTTCCCAAGATCCTCGTTCAGCAAGGAGGCAAGCTCCTGGCCGCGCGTCGTGGCGAGCGCTGGGTCCTCCAGCGCAGAGTGCACGAACAAACTGTCCGTGTCCCCATAGAGCACTCGATACCCCGCACCCTCGAACCACCGCTTCGACCACAATAAAATTTCTCGTCCTGCGCTCGTGATCGCATTGGCCAGCGCGGGGTTTGAGAATCGACACGCCGGCGTTCCGAGCACGCCGTAGAACGAATTCATCAGGATCTTGATGGCGTGCGCGGCTACGCCGTCTCCAGCCTTCCTGGCAGCCTCCCGGCGCGGAAACAACTCATCGAGCATGCGCGGCAAAATCGCCGGCGTTCGGCGAAAAGCGCCGCCCGGCGTTTCGATTGGGTCCGGGTCCGCTTTGGGGTCGGTCAGGTACGAAAGCGGATCGATGTTGAAGGTGCGGATGACGCTCGGATAGAGGCTTTTGAAGTCGAAGACCCACACGTTGCGATGCAGACCCGGAACGGGTTCGAGGACGCACCCGCCTTGTTGTGCGACGTGGACCCGTGAATCGCTCGAACGCACGGTCGGCGCGACGACGCCCATGCGTTCCAGTTCCGTGAGATAGAGGAAATCGAACGAAGCGATGCTGGCGGCCACGCGATCGGGCGTCATCCCCGTGAGCTGACTGCGTGCGAAGGCGAGCGGCACGAGGTTGAGGCGTTCGACTATTTGGTAGGCGAGCCTTGCGTCGGTCCGCGCATACAGCGCGAACGCCGGCAGGTCGTGCCTGTAGTTGTGCATGATCTCGCCGATCCGATCGCGCACGTCGCCTGACACGGCCTTGCCTTCGCCGAGCACATTGCGCGCGACAGCGTCCAGCGAATAGTCGTCCATGCGGACGAACGCACCGCGCAGCAGGTCGATGCCGTCTAACACGACTCTCCCTGGAATGCTGGCGTATCCACTCCCGAAGTAGCCCTCGGCCTTGCGAATCCGCAGCGCGCCTGCGTCGCGCCCGAGGTTGAACGGATGGCGCAGGCGCGCGGCGATGCGCTCCAGCGCGCTGAAGTCAAAGTCAACGGTGTTCCAGCCTGTCACAACGTCGGGGTCGTACGAGGCGATACGCTCACAGAACGCGTTCAGGGCGGAAAATTCGTCCACACAACGCGTCGCCTTCTCCGGCATCTCCCGACCTGATCCGTCCACGATCAGCACTTCGTCCAGCCCTGGCGCATACAACGAGATCGCGAGCAACCGCTCGCCCTTGCGATCTGTTTCTATATCGAACGACAGCACGCGCGGTTCGACCTTCACATCGGCCGGTCTGAGCGTCGCATTGTCGAAAATCCACGTGACGCCCAGTCCGGGCGTTGCAGCCCCTTCGATCTCACAACCGCCTTTGACGCCGCGCTCGATCAGATAGCGAACCGCGAATCGAACGTCGGCTTCGAACGTGTCGAGGCCGGCGGCATGTAATCGCTCGCGCAGCGCGGGAATGTCGCCGGGCGCCTCCGCCTCGATGCGACAGACCGGTTCGCCGCTGAACGTCCGCTTTTCTATCGACGTCGGCTCGCCGGCTCGGAGCGCACGCGCCCGCTCAGCGTGCGCGGCGCGCACGTAAAAGTGCGGCCGCTGTCGGTCATCCCGCACAAGGAACGTGGAGCCATCTTCCGCCCGTCCGTAAAGATGGACCACGGCGACGCGCTCGCCGTCCGGTTTCCATGCGACGCGATAACTCGCCTGAAGAATGAAGCCTCGGAGGATGGTCACACGCCCATTGTGCGCGATCGCTTCTCGGGTCGCGAGCGCATGTCGCGCCCCGCCGTTCTAACTGCCGTTGATCCTGTGCGCAGATGCGGCGGGCCGCGCGCCGAGCTTACTCCAACCCTGGGGTCACAGCGCCTTCAGAGTGTCGAGCAGCACTCGCGCGAAATCCGGTCCCTTTCCCGCCTCTTCGTGCTTGAAGTACACGTACACATCTTCGCACTCACGCGTGTGCTCCTGAATCACCCTTGCCCATCGCGTGAGGTCCCCAGGCGTATAACCCTCATCACGCAACCTGAAGTAGGCGTAGTCTGCTGTGATCGCGACCGGCGTCGTCATCGTCTCGCTATCCGCCACGCACAGCGCGAGTTTCTTCGCCTTGAGGCGTTCGAATACGTCGTCGCTAAACCATGATCCATGACGAAACTCGAATGCCGCGCATACATCGGCGGGAAATGCATCGAGGAAAGCGTCGAAGACGGCGAGGTCCTTCTTGAAGTTCGGCGGCAGCTGAAAAAGCAGCGCGCCGAGCTTCGGACCCAAGCTGCTCGCGACCTCGGTGAAATATCGTACGTGATCCGCGCAATCTTTGAGGCGCGCCTGGTGAGTGATCCGCTTCGGCGCTTTGAGCGTGAGCTTGAAGCGCTCTGGCGTGGCGATATTCCAGCTCTCCAGCGTCTTCGCATTGGGCATGCGGTAGTAAGTGTAGTTGATTTCGACCGAAGATAGACGCTGCGCGTAATACGGCAGCATCTGCGCGGCCGGCAGCTTCGCTGGATAAAATCCGCCTTTCCATTCCGGATAGTTGTAGCCCGAAGTTCCTACCCAGATGGCCATGGCTCACCTGCGTTCAATAGTCGTTGGTGATTCGCGAGTACGCTCGTCCCGCCGGTCCGACCGCCGCGTTCCACCCCTCACCAGGCGCTAGTCGTTCGAGATAGTGATCACGAACGTGTTGCGCCGCCCACCAACCGTCGGTACTGACCTAGATGTCGAATCGCGTGCTGCTCCTCGCCCTGCAGTTCGTAGAGGCGCGCGAGGTTGAAGTGGCAATCTGCAAGAGTTGGGTCCTCCTTGATGGCGGCGTGATACGCCTGCAGCGCTTCGTCCGTCCGCCCAAGATCCTCGAGCAAGACGCCAAAGTTGAACATCAGCACGGCATCCGGGCCGCACGCCTCGGCCGCCTGTCGGTACACGCTGTCGGCCTTGCGCGCCTCGCCTCGCTCGTGGAGCAGACGTCCCCAGTTGATCCAGGCGCCGAGGTCCGCTTTGTCGATCTCAACTGCGCGCTCGTATGCACTCAGGGCCGCCGCTGCATCAGTGCTCTCCAGTTCGAGCCCTTTGGCGAACCAATCCTCGCTGAACGCTCGTTGTCGCTCGGGCACGATCTTGTGCTCGCTCACGCGCAAGACGCCGTTCTCAACGCTCACGTCGAGTCCAAGCAGATACTGACCGTCATCGACCTGCCAATGTTTGTTGCCGTCGCGAACGACGACTCGATCGCCGACGGCGCAGATGCTGAGACCCGACAAAGGCATCTCCTGCGGCAAGCGGCGCCGCAAGTCTTCCAGCGAGCGGCTGATGCGGCGCCGTGGAACGTTCGCCTCGATCAGCGCACGCGCGGCGCGCAGCACGATCATGTCCTGAAAGGTAAAGCGGTACTCCCGTCGCGGACCGCGCGCCGGCTTAACGAATCCTACCTTGATGAGCCCCTGGACGATGCTGCGTGAGAGGCGCAGGACGCGCTCCACATCCCGCACGCTGTACGTGTGCATCAGGGCATACGGCGCCCGGCCACGGCGCCCCGACCAACAGCTAACCGCAACTCAAACGCTTGCATGTTTCAACGCCGGCTCGACTTGCGCGCCGCTTTAGACGGATGCTCGACGCGCTTCGGCGCCTTGCGCGCGCCGAGTTGCGAGATGGTTGTCTTGGCCTTCTCCGTCTTCTCGAGACTCGCGCGCAAGGCTTCCATCAGGTCGACGACCTTTCCCCCGCCGGGCGTGGGCGCTTCAGCGATCGAGATCTCGTGACCCTCGACTTTCTCTTGAATGGCCGCTTCGACGCGCCCCCTCACCTCATCGACATAGGCGTTAGGATCGAATTTCGCCGAAGCCTGCTGTTCGACCAGCTGTTTGGCGAGATTGAGCTCGGCGGGCTTGACCTCCTGATGGGGAATTTCAATTTCGTTCGCCGGACGCACTTCCTGAGCGAAGCGCAACTGCTGCAACACGAGCATGTCGCCGGCGGGCCTTAGCATGACGATGTGCGCATTGCCTCGCGTCGCCCAGCGGCCGATTGCACAACGATGGGTTTCGCTGAGCGCCTTTGTCAGCAGCGCATAGGGTTTAGCGGCGCCTTTGTCGGGAGCGAGGTAATACGTTTTGTCGTAGTACACCGGGTCGATGGCTTCGATGCCCACGAACTCCGAAATCTCCACCGCGTGCGTTCCCACCTCTTCGAGCGCCTTGATCTCCTCGGGCGTGAATTGCACGTACTGATCCTTGGCGAATTCGTAACCTTTGACGACGTCGTCGCGCTCGACGATCGAGCCTTCCTTGGCGCACACGTACTGCTGCTTCAGCCGCGAACCGCACCCCTTGTGCAGCAGGTTGAAGGAGATCGAGCCCGCCGCCTGGGTCGCGGTGTATAGCTTTACCGGAATCGCGATGAGCCCGAAAGAAATCGTCAGTGATCCCAATGAACGTGCGGCCATGAATCGCCTCTCGATGCTTTGGTCACCCGCGTACGTTGCATCACAAGAACGTCAACCTCCGGAACCGCCCGACAACATTCCTCGTCCTATTTGGAATTCTTACTTCCGAATGCGAGCGCAAGGCTCTGTTTTCGCGCGAGAACATCATGCCACCTGTCACCAACCCTTTCCAATCGCGGAAGGGCATTTTCCAGCCTGAAGTCCATGGGTTCGGCCGCCTCGAGCTCCTCCCATGTCAGGGGCATCGAGACAGGAGCGCCCGCCAGGCCTCGCGGGGAGTACGCGGCGTTAAGGGTCTTGCCGCGCACGTTCATGTTGTAGTCCATGAAAATCTTCCCCGTCCGCTTTACCACGGCCCACTCCATCGTGATCTCGCGTGAATGCTCGCGCATCAGGTGCCGCCCGACGATCTCGCACATCTGGCGCGCCGCGTCGAAGGTGACGGTGCGCTCGATGGGGACGAAAACGTGCAGCCCTGTTTTGCCGGAAGTCTTCACGAGCGGCTCCAGAGACATTTCTCGCAACAAGTCATGCAACCAGAACGCCACCCGCTTGCCCACTGCGAAACCCTTCTTGTTGAGCTCTGGTTCCGCCCCCTTAGGCTCCTTACCCGAATAGATGTACGGGTCGATGTCGAAAACGAGGTAGTCCGGGTAGTTGAGGACGGAGGACTCGAGCGCCTCAAGCGAACCTCCGTAATCGACGCTCCGGCTCGCCGCATCCTTCTCGGCCTTTGCACGCGAGTGCCACACGTGGAATTCGAGCGTGCCCACCTGACCGAGCCAGAGCAGGCTCGGCAGATTGTTCGCCAACAGAACCTCGTGCTCCTCGTCTTTGTGCTCCGAGAACACCCTGATCGCACCGACGAACTCGGGCAGGGCCTGCTCCCAATGCTTCTGATAGAAGCGTTCTCCATGGATGCCTTCGGGCATGCGGATCATCGTGAGCGGCCGGTCCTGCAAATGCGGCAGCATGTACGGCGAGACGCGGGCTAGATAGCGCAGGTAGTCGCGTTTCGTCACAGCTCGCGACCCAGCGCCTGCGTCCGCGGGCCAGTACACGCGATCCAGGTTGGTCAGGCGAATGCGCGCATCGGCGACGGCGAGGTTGATCCGGGTTGCAGTCCCCTCGAGTTGCTCCAGCACGCACTCGATATCATGTTCGGCTCGCGTGTGCGGATCGGCGCCGCGTTGTTGAGGCGCGCTGCAGATGGTGCGCGAAGAGACATCGTCTCGAACGCGAACGAACACCGGCGCGCGGAGCATACCGTCGGGCGTACGATCCCCGAACCCGACTTCCACCGCCAATTGCGGATTCAGCCATGTCGTGGGGCGATGCAGGGGCGGTTTGGCCGCGAAAGGGCGCCGTTTGCTTTCGAGCTTGGCGAACCGCTTACGCAGAGCCTCGACGACGTCGTCCGTCAGTCCCGAACCGACATGTCCGACATACTGAAGTTCCTGTCCCCGCCAATAGCCGAGCAACAACGCGCCAATCGGTTCTCGCGCGCCCTTGCCTTTCGTATAGCCGCCGACGACGAACTCAGCTGATTGCGTAGCCTTGATCTTGAGCCAAGCGGGGGAACGACGACCCGGGCGGTACGTGCTGTCTCTGCGCTTTGCAACCACGCCCTCGAAGCCGCTTGCGATCGCCGCCCTGTACAGCGTTTCCGCATCGCTCCCGGCGTGGATGAGCTGCAGGCGCTCGGAAGGTAAAAGGCATTGCGACAAGTATCTGCGCCGCTCGATATACGAATGATTGCGCAGGTTGATGCCGGCGAAGTGCAGCAGATCGAAGCACACCATCGCCGCGGGCGTCGCGCGCTCTGCGGCCGCGATCTCCCGCAACGTTTTCAGCTGTGCGCGCTTCTGCAGCGCGTTGAACGAGGGCCGACGGTCTGCTGTCAACGCGACGATCTCTCCATCCAGAACCATGGCGTCGACGGCCTGCGCAGCGAGCTCCGCAACGATTTCCGGAAACGCATGCGTCATGTCGAGGCCGCCGCGCGACGCCAGCCGCACAACGCCGCGATCGAGGAACGCAAGCACCCGATAGCCGTCGAGCTTGGGCTCGTACAGATAATTCGGATCGGACCGAGGCGCCGTCCCAACCCCGGCTAGCATGGGTGAGAGCGTCCTGGGAAGAGTCTCCTCAGGCCCCGCCGGCGTGAGCCGCTGCGCATCGAGGCAATCTAGCGCCGCGCCCGGCGCCAGCTCATCGAGACTGTAGCCCGACAGCACCGAACGACTGCGGGCCAGCAGATCGGCGCTTTGTTCCGCGAAACGATCCTTGTGCTTGATGAGCAACCATTGTTTGTCGGTCGCGGTCCTCACCAGCGCAAACGAGCCTTTGACCTTCTCTCCACGCAGAAAAAAGCTCAGCTTTCCCTGCGCAAGCTCCGCCCTGACCCGCGCCTGCGCCTCACCAAGATCGGCCCATGAGTACTTCCCGCCCTCGTCCGGGGAATAGACGCCGCAATCCCAGACGATCATCTTCCCGGCGCCGTATTCCGGCGCCGGAATGACTCCCTCGAAGGCCGCGTACTGGAACGGATGGTCTTCAGTCTCCACAGCCATACGTTTGTCATGGACGTCAAGCGACGGGCCCTTCGGGACGGCCCACGACTTGAGCACGCCGTCGAGCTCGAGCCGCAGGTCGTAGTGCAGGCGCCTCGCGGCGTGCTTCTGAATTACGAACAGCAGCGGACCTGAGCGCGCGGCGGCAAGCTTGGGCGCGGGTTCGGGCGTGCGCGTGAATGCGCGCTTCTTTTTGTAGCGATCAAGGGCGCTGCGACGCTCCTCGGCGGCTCGATTTCTGCGGCTGCGCCCCGGGTCGCTCATTCAAGCTTCGCGACGAAACGGTATACCGCAATCAACACGCCGAACCCGAAGTACAGCGCCAGGACGGCGACGAGCATCAGCAACGCCATCTGAAATGTAACGATGCGCTTGATCATCAATACAACGATCATGAAGGCGACCGCCGTGAGCGAAACAGCCGCGCCGGCCGCTATTTGGAGCGCTTTTTTGTTCTGCTTCGGCATGTCATCCGCCCTGCGCAAGACTTAACAATCGCTGCATGATTTGAGCGCCGCGGATGCCCTGATCTTCCTTGTTGTTGTTGAAGATCACATGCACGCATTTGGCCCGTCGCGCCAGATCCCGTATCGGCGGCGCGAGCTCGACGAGCTCGCCTTCCAAATACTGATAATCGAACCGTTCGCTCGAACTCTTCAGGCCCTTCATGTTCCACGTCCGCGCGTTGCGGCCGTGAAGTCGAACCATCGCCAGTTCATCGGCCGTCGTCTCCCAGACTGTCGGAATGCTGCCGGGCCTGAGCTGCGGCTCATCCACGATGACGTTGCAGAAGCCAACCTCGCGCTCGAAAGAAAGCGTGGAGGCGCAATGACGCTCGCTGAACCATGACTCGTGCCGGAATTCGATCGCTACCGGGTAGCCTGCGAGGCGTTCGCGAACCTCGCGTAAATGATCGAAGCTCGCGCGCCTCACGATGAACCACTTCGGAAATTGAAACAGGACGGCGCCCAGCTTTCCTGCGGATCGCAACGGCTCGAGTGCGAGCCGAAATTGACGCCAGATTTCTTCCTTCAGGTCCGCCGCCAGCTCTTCGTAGTAGACGTTTTTCTTTGCGGAGGCCTCAAGCTCAATCCGCACGTTCGGGGGCAGCACCTTCGGTTCGGTCTGGTGCTGCGTAAGCAACCTGAACGCCTTGACGTTGAACACGAAATGCTCCGGCGTACGCTCAACCCACATCTGCGCGTTGCGCTCCGAGGGCAACGCATAGTACGAGCTGTCCACTTCGACGATCGGAAAGAGCCTCGCGTAATAGCGCAGACGCGCTTCCGCCGACGTCGCGGCGGCAGGATAGAACGCGCCCGACTTGACGAGACTCGGATCCGTCCAGGAGGCCGTGCCGATCAGAATGCGACCCTCCGCCATGCTTCATCATAGCTCGCACTTGACGAACCGGCGACGCACGCTGGGGCCGCCGCCCCGGCAAAGCAGTCCTGCGCACAATCGACGATGGACGCAAGAAGGATAGCGGCCCCTCAGGCCTCACGAACCAGTCCCTCCGTCCACGCCAGGATCGCGTTCATTGCCTCCGCTCTGACGTCGGACTGCGTACGCTCTGCGCGAGCGCGTACATGGAACGAGTGATCCGCCTCCTCGAGCCACTTCAGCGTGGCGCGCTCCCCGAGTCCCTCGATGACCGAGTCGAGCAGGCGCGGCTCTGCTAGCGGATCGCGTGCGCCTTGGACAAACAGCATTGGGACTCGCACGCAAGACAAATGCTGCGCGCGCTCCACTGAAGGGCGTTTTGCCGGGTGGAGCGGAAAGGCGAGGAACACTAGTCCCTTCACCCCAGGCAATGGGTTAGCCGCCTGGGCCTGCGAAGTCATGCGCCCGCCGAACGAACGGCCGCCAGCTATCAGCGGCAGCCTCGGCGCGAGCTCCGCAGCGCGCGCTGTCGCCGCGCGCACCGTCGCATGGCAAAGCCCGGGAGCATCCGGCCGCTTCGACCCTCTCTCCATATATGGGAATTGATACCGCAGCGTCGCAATTCCCCGCTCGGCCAGATCGCCGGCCACGCTCGACATGGAAGGGTGCTCCATGCCGACGCCGGCGCCGTGCGCAAACACGTAGCACGCTCGAGCGCGCTCCGGCTGCAAGAAGAGGCTGGACACTCGACAGTCTTGCGCAACGTCGATCGACAGCAGGCGCGGACTCACAGCTCACCCGTGAAGCTCGAGGAGTTGCGGATAGATGCTCTCCTTGTAAAACCCGAGCGCCCTCAGTTCGCTCACGACGACCTGGTGCTTCGCGGCGAAATAGTCGATCAAATGGT
Organism: Steroidobacter sp.; assembly: GCA_036257205.1. GTDB lineage: Bacteria > Pseudomonadota > Gammaproteobacteria > Steroidobacterales > Steroidobacteraceae > Steroidobacter. Next base: position 12,500 of record DATAFY010000229.1, read on the forward strand.
CTGAACCGGCCCGGTAGCGTCCCGGCTCGATCTCCACCGCCGGAAACGTGGCGGGCTTGCCCAGTCCATCTGTGAGTTTCTGCTTCACTGCTTCGAAGCTCGGGGCGTTTGGATCGCAACGAATGATCTCGATCTGCTCGAGCAATCGAGCCTCGGACATGAACAGCAGAAACTTGAACGAATACGGACAGCCGAGCCTGAGATAGGCCTTGGCGCGAAAGGAGGGTTCATTCATGGCGGCGGCATTATCCATCAGCTCATGGTCGGAAAAGGACGACGCAAGGGCGCGCTAGGCCAGCATGCATTTG
>DATAFY010000236.1:0-1797 GCA_036257205.1 Steroidobacter sp.
CAAAGCTCGGCGTGGGGAACTTCGGTTTACGTTGCCGCCAGGCTATTGCTGGGACGAAGGCGGTCGAATCGTGTTTGATCCAGACGAGCACGTTGTAGAGGCGATTCGCCTTGTATTCCGGAAGTTCCGAGAGCTTGGAAGCGCTCGTCAGATACTGCTGTGGGCGCAACAATCGGAGGTGAAGCTGCCGGTCGTGCGGCGGAATCTTGCCATCTGTCGGATCGAATGGCAGTCGCCCGCGTATCACACGGTGCTGCAGATCTTACAAAACCCTGTGTACGCGGGGGCGTATGTTTTTGGCAGGACGACCCAACGCACCTATGTGGTGGATGGTCGTGCAAGAAAGACCAGCGGTCATCGACGGCCGATGCCGGCATGGGGCGTATTGCTGCACGACCATCATGAGGGCTACCTCAGCTGGGAGCAGTTCGAGGAGAACCAGAGAATGATTCTGGAGAACGCGCACATGCAGAAGCGCGCGTCACGCAAATCGGCGCGAGGCGGGCGAGCGCTGCTGACCGGGCTGGTGAGATGTGGGCGTTGCGGGCGGATGATGCGGGTATCTTACGGCATGCGATCGGGACACGCTCACCGGTACCAGTGTCGCGGCGATGATAGCCACGTCGGCGCGGGACTTTGCATCGGCATCGGCGGCGTGCGGGTTGATCGCGCGGTTGCCGTCGAAATCCTGGATGCGGTGTCGGATCGCGCCGTCGAAGCCGCGATTTTGGCCGCTGATCAGGCCGCACGTGCCGCTGATGATGTCAGCCAAGCCATGGCACGCGAGCTTGAGGAAGCACGGTACGAGGCCGCGTTGGCTGAACGCCGCTATAACGTGGTTGATCCGACGAAACGGCACGTCGCACGCGAGCTTGAGACTCGTTGGAACGCTGCGCTTGAGCGGGTCCACCAACTCGAACAGCGTATCGCCCGCCTCGATTCCGACGCTACGCGACGGCCGAAGATCGATCGAGCTGCGCTCATGCAACTCGCGTACGACCTTCCGGCGGCATGGAATGCGCCCACGACTGATGCTCGGACAAAGCAACGGCTCACCCGCATTCTAATCCAAGAGGTGCTGATTGACTTGGATCGCGCTTCCAATGAGGCAGTGATCATGGTGCACGGGACTGGTGGCCGCCACACCGAGTTGCGAGTGCCCCGCGTTCGGTGTGGACGCTATCCTGCCAATCGTCACCCAAGCCCCGTAGAGGTCATACGCAAACTCGGCGATCAGTGGCCCGACAGAGAATTGGCGGTGACGATGAACCGAATGCGCTGCAAGTCCGCGGATGGAAAGACCTGGACGACCGTACGCGTGCGCGAGCTGCGAGAGCGCCTCGGAATACCGGCATACGATCCGACTTCAGCAGCAGTCGAGACAATCAGCGTCGACGAAACGGCAAGCCGCCTCAAGATCTGTGTCGGGTCGGTGATCCGGCTCATCCGAGAGGGCGTGCTTCCTGCCACCCAACTCATGCCCTCGGCACCGTGGAAGGTGCCGGTCGAAGCCCTGGAGACCGAGGCGGTTCACGCAGGTGTACGAGCCGTCATCGCTCGTAGACCACGCAACTTCGCTGTTTTGCAAGGCGAAAAGACGCTCAGGCTGCCGGGCTTCTGAACGAAAGGATGCACTATGTCGCGCGACTCCCCCGCCGCCCGCGGAACACGAACAAATGGCCAGTGTGCGGATTGCGCTTGAGCGTCTCTTGTACCAGCAACGCCAGCCCGTCGAAGCCCTTGCGCATGTCAGTGTGGCCGGTCGCCAGCCACACTCGCGCGCCAGCGGGCAGCGAG
>DATAFY010000259.1:0-2170 GCA_036257205.1 Steroidobacter sp.
CCTGATGAAGAGCATCATCGGCTTGTACGAGCCGATGGCGGGCGACATCGTCATCGAAGGACGCAGCCTTGTGACCGCCAGTGCGCAGGAGAAAGCGCAGCTGCAGCGCAAGCTCGGCGTGATGTACCAGAGCGGCGCCCTGTTCGGCTCGCTGAACCTGCTCGAGAACGTGCGCTTTCCGCTCGACCAGTTCACCGACCTCACGCTCGAGCATAGGAACCTGACGGCGCGCATGCTGCTGCACCGAGTCGAGATGGCGCATGCGGAAGCGTTGATGCCGGCAGAACTCTCCGGGGGAATGTTGAAGCGCGCCGGCATCGCACGTGCGATGGCGCTCGGCTGCGACATCCTGCTGCTCGATGAGCCCTCGGCCGGCCTGGACCCGATCACCGCCGCCAACCTCGATCGAACCATTCTGTCGCTGCGGGAGCATCTCGGCTTGACATTCGTCGTCGTCACGCACGAATTGCAGAGCATCTTTGCGATCGCCGATCGGGCCATCATGCTCGATCCGGTCTCGCGCAGCATCATTGCAACAGGGAAGCCGGTCGAGCTGCGCGATCACAGCAGCGACGCGCGCGTGCGGCAATTCTTCAACCGCCAGCCCGACGCGCACAAGCGCAGGGCGAACTGACCATGCAAGAGAGCAAACGTCACGTTCGGCTCGGAGCGTTCGTAATCGTGACGGGGTGCGTGCTGATGGCGGTGCTCTTCCTGCTCGGCGGCCGCAAGCTCTTCCAGCCGACGTTCGCATTCGAGACGTACTTCGACGAATCCGTGGCGGGTCTGGATCTCGGCGCGCGGGTGAGTTTTCGGGGTGTACCGCTGGGTCACGTCACTGAGATCCTGACCTCGGCGGCCACGTATGAAGCAAACGTCCCCCTGACCCGGCGCAGGCAGTACATCGTGGTCCGGGCGGAGGTCGACTTCTCCGCGGAGGAAGCCGAGCACTTGAAGCAGGATGCGGCACAGATGGTGAAGCAAGGACTGCGTGCGCAGACGCAACTCTCCGGCATCACCGGTCAGCAGTATCTAGCGATCGATTTCGTCGATCCGGCGCAGTCCCCTCCGCTTGAATTCGAGTGGACCCCGAAGTACACGTACGTGCCGTCAGCACCGAGCATCGCCGGCGCGATCGTCGCCAACGTGCAGACGTTCATGGCGAGTCTCAACGAAGCGGACATCCGGGCGCTGGCGCGCAATCTGAACACGCTCGTCGCCAATCTCGACACGAAGCTCGACGAGTTTCCGGTCGCGGAGCTCTCCGCGAACGCGAACGATTTGCTCACGAAGGCCGGCGCTGCTTTCGAGCGCATCGATCGGATCCTCGGCGCGGCGCCCATCGATCAGACGCTGCGTAAGCTGGACTCTGCCGCCACGCGGGTCGATGCGCTCCTCGCGGAGGGCGGCGACGTGCACAGCATGGTTACTCATATCGATGAGACGGCGCAGCGGCTCGATGCTCTGATCGGCGACAATCAGTACGACGTGCGCGTGATCGTCCAGGATCTGCGCCTCACCGCGGACAACCTTCGCGAGTTTTCGGAAACCGTCAAACATTCGCCTGCCCGCGCACTTCTCGCCGGGCCGCCCGACAAGCTGCAACTTCCCGAGACTGCTGCCGAGACAGCCCCATGAGCGCCAGACGCATTGCTCTGACCATGGGCATCGCGCTCGGCGTTGTCCTGACCCTCGCCGCCTGCGGGCTCGGCAAACCGCTCCCAACGCCGACGACATACATCGTGAATCCGCCAATGGCCGAGACCCGAACCGCAGCGGCGCGCCGCCCGGAAACGTTGCGGATGGGTAACGTGCGCGTCGCGGCGGCGTACGGCGGCAACGCGCTCGTCTATCGCATGGACGAGGTGCAGTACACGTCGGACCCGTATCACGCGTTCAAAGCAGAGCCCGGCGCGATGCTGGGGAACCGGATTGCCGAGTGGCTCGATCATGCCGGCCCGTTCCAGACTGTCGCACAACCGGGCAGCGCGCGGCCCGCAGCGTTCGTTCTTGACGCTACGGTCGTCGAACTTTATGGCGATTTTCGCAAAGGCAGTCGGCCCGCGGCGGTGCTGGCCGTGCAGTTCGCGCTGATCGACCAGGCCGGCGTGCGTCCGCAGCTGGTGCATGAGCGCACGATCGCAAGCCGCGTCGAGCTGTCGCACGCATC
>DATAFY010000260.1:0-10609 GCA_036257205.1 Steroidobacter sp.
ACTACAGTGGCGCTGCACACAAGCAAGCGCCGCCCATTCTGGTCAGCAGAGTCGCTGGTTCGCGCGGGGGCCGCGTGATCATTCAGCAGACCTCCCCGCGACGGGAGCCGTCGCAGCCGGCAGATCCTTGCCCGATGAAGCGCGCTCGGTCTGTGGGCTTCGACGACCTGCGCAACAACCTCGTGCGCGATCCCTCTCAGGTCTACGCGTCGTTCGCGGTTGTGCTCGGCTCCCACCGCTTGGACAGCGGCTTGCTGCGGCGGCGATCTAGCGGTAGGCGGAAGAAAATCCTGCCGTTCGCGCCGTGAACAGACAGGACGCATCAGCCGCGCTCCGCTGTGGCGCTGAGACGCGGTTGGACGTTAGTCGGTGCGGTTGGTAAGAAGAGCACTGCGTCGCGTTATGATCGAGCGGGAGCTGTCTCCGGGATCAACCCAAACCCCAACCGCTTTTCCAGACAATGCCTGACTTCACTCTTCTTCCTCACCCATCCACGCCATGCGCCTGGATCAGCGCATTGACTGCGCGCGTGGACCGGTTGAGCCAGGACTTGCTGGTCATCTATTACCGACTCGAAGGCGATCTCGATCAGCTGCAACTGCCGCCGCAGCGACGGTCTGCGCATGCCGATGGGCTCTGGAAGCACACATGCTTCGAGGCGTTTCTCAAGCCGCAAGGCGCGGGACGCTATTTCGAGTTTAACTTCTCGCCCTCTAGCGAATGGGCGATCTACGCCTTCGACGACTACCGGACAGGTATGCGCGCGATCGAGCCGACGCAGACGCCGAAAATCATTTGTCGGCGACGCGAACGCGAACTCGACGCGGACGTCGATATCCATTTGAGTGCGCTCGATCTGCCGGCCCTCAGCCAGCTCACGCTCGCCCTAAGCGCCGTTCTGCAGGACCACAGCGGCGCGCTCTCCTATTGGGCGCTCGCGCATGCGCCGAGCAAGCCTGACTTCCACCACGCCGCGGGCTTCGCGGCGACCTTACCGCATCCGATCGGGAGCGAGTGACATGCTGTTTGGAATCGACCGCCTGCGCGCGGAAGCAGTGCTGCGCAAGCCGCTACAGGGACGGCGCCTCGCAGTACTCGCGCACCCTGCGTCCGTCACCGCCGACCTGACGCACACGCTCGATGCGGTCGCAGGTCTTGCGGATCTGAAGCTCACCGCGGCATTCGGCCCCCAACACGGCCTGCGCGGCGACAAGCAGGACAACATGATCGAGTCGCCGACGTTTTACGATCCTGTACACGGCGTCCCCGTATTCAGTCTCTACGGCGAAGTGCGTCGACCGACCGCCGAGATGATGGACAGCTTTGATGTCTTGCTGGTCGATCTGCAGGACCTCGGCTGCCGCATCTACACGTTCGTGACGACCTTGCGTTACGTGCTGGAAGCAGGCGCTGCGCACGGCAAGTCTGTCTGGATTCTCGATCGCCCCAACCCCGCCGGCCGATCCATCGAAGGGTTGCGCCTGCGCGCCGGGTGGGAGAGCTTCGTCGGCGCCGGTCCTCTGCCTATGCGACATGGCCTGACGCTCGGCGAGCTCGCGCACTGGTTCGTGCGCGTGTTGCATCTCGACGTCGACTATAAAGTCGTCGAGATGCACGGCTGGCGACCGAACGATGCGCCTGGCTACGGCTGGCCGCTGGGGGAGCGTACATGGGTCAACCCCAGTCCGAACGCGCCCAATTTGTGGATGGCGCGTTGTTACGCCGGGACAGTAATGCTCGAAGGTACAACCCTTTCAGAAGGGCGCGGCACGACTCGCCCGCTCGAGCTGTTCGGCGCGCCCGACATCGATGCGCGCGCGCTGGTCAGGGAGATGCACGCGCTCGCGCCCCACTGGCTGCGCGGTTGCCGTCTGCGCGAATGCTGGTTCGAACCCACTTTTCACAAGCACCTCGGCAAGCTGTGCGCAGGCCTGCAAATCCATGTAGAAGATCCCACTTACGACCCGCACGCGTTCCAGCCGTGGCGCCTCCAGTCCCTCGCCTTCAAGGCGTTGAAGCGTCTGCGCCCGGAGTACCCGTTGTGGCGTGATTTCCCCTATGAGTATGAGAAGGACCGACTCGCTATCGACGTGATCAATGGCAGTCCGCTGCTGCGCGAGTGGGTCGACGATGCAACCGCAACCCCGGCCGACCTGGATGCGCTCGCAACGACGGACGAGCGAGCGTGGCGGGAGGAACGAGAGGAGCTGTTGATTTACCGCTAGGTGACTCGTTCGGGGCGGGAATTCCCAAGGCTCAGCTAGACGTTCGCTTTCAACTTCGCTTGAAGCGCGCCCATCAATCACGTTTTCACCCGTCGCTCACGGTGGACGGAACACACTCTCGCGCCGACACGTTCCACGGCCGGGACTAATCCCTCGAGGAGTCAGCCATGGCGCGACGTTATAGCAAGAAGGCCTCGAAGAAAGTCGAACGGGCGATGCATGAGCGCAAGCGCGGCCAGCTGCGCAGCGGCCGCTCAGGCAAGAAGGTGACGAGCCGCAAGCAAGCGATCGCGATCGGTTTGTCCGAAGCGCGTCGCGAAGGAGCAAAGGTTCCGAAAAGAAAGAGCTCCAGCCGCAAGAAGAAGAGCAGCGGCCGCAAGACGAGCAAGAAGAAATAGCATAGGCGGGCGGCGCGGACGCCTTCATCGAAACAAACGTCTTCCTTCGACGCAGGCATTCACGCCGTCGCGGCGCCTGCGCGCGTTCGTAGCGGCAGCTCAGGAATGAACAACACGATCAGCACCGCGACAATGACGATCCACATCGCGCGCTCGAACATGTGCACGATCGCCGTGGCGAAAGCCGTTTTCATGCCGGTGTGGATCTGTTCGACCAATCGATCGCCGTATTGAGACATCGCCGCGCGCGCCGTCAGCAACGAGTGCTGAAGAGCGGCGCTTGCGATGTCGCTTTCTTTGGCGAGCAGGGCGTCGCGGAACAGCGCAGCCGTTCGCTCGATCAACTGCGGGTCCTCGAACGCACGCGTCGGAATGTTCGCTAATTGCCGCCTGAGCGCGGGCGTGAGTTGCGGATCGTACAGCAGGCGATCGCGGCCTTCAGGACCGGCGCGCAGCTCCCGCTCGATGAGCGCAGCGCGCTCCTCAATCTGTCGATGCACGCGACCGGGGACGCCGCCGTCCCCAAGCGCATCCTTGATCTGCTCGGGCATGCGTGGATCACTGACGATCTCGTGCACGGCCGAGGCGTCCCCCGCGTAGGCGCGCTCGATCACGCGATAACGAGCATCCAGCAGGTCTGCGACGCGCGAGCGGATCTCGTCGACGCGCATGGCCTGGCGCTGCGCGTCCGACAAGTCGATGTGCGTCGCGGTCGCGCCGGGCAGAAGCGGCACGTGTTTCGGCAGCTCCAGCGTCAAGCCGTGCACGAGGAACGTGCCGAACAGCGCCACACCGACGGTTGAACCCATCTGGCGACTGAACTGGCTCATGCCCGTCGCGACGCCGATGTCCGGAGCCGGCGCAGCATTCTGAATGACGAGGCTGAACAGCGTCTGCGCAGGGCCCAAACCGATCCCGGTGAGCGCAAGTCTCCAGGCGAGATCGCCCGAAGTCGTTTCGGGGCCTACCCCTGTGAGCGAAATCACGCCGAGAATGAGCAGAACTCCGCCGCCAACCATGAACGGCTTGTAACGACCGATGCGCGACACCAACCGTCCGCTGCCAACGCTGCTCACCACCATGGCTCCAATGAGCGGCAGCAAGGCTACGCCGCTCTGGGTGGCGCTGAGCCCTTGCACTACCTGCATGTAGAGCGGCATGAACATCACCACGCCGAGGAAAGCCATGCTCATGACGAATGCGGCGAGCGCGGCCAGGCGAAACGTGTGTATCCGAAACAGCCGCAGCGGCAAGATCGCATCTGGCGTCCTCGCCTCGACGCGCAGGAAGAGAATGAAAGCCGCCCCGGACGCCGCGAGGAGCGCAATGATGCGCGGCGAATCCCATCGGTAGCTCGCGCCTCCCAGGGTCAGCGCGATCAACAACGGCGCCGCCGTCAGCACGACGAGCGCCGCGCCGAGGTAATCCACGCGCGGGACGGCGGCGGGATTGGCGAGGGCTGCGCGCTCTTCGGCGCCGGCGCCCACCCTCGCGGACGCGCGCCCGCCAAGGTTCGGGATCCGGTGCACAATCATGAACAGAGCGAGGAGCCCCAGGGGCAGATTCACGTAGAACACCCAGCGCCAGCCCGCGATGCGATGCCCAAACAACGTGACGGCCCCATGATCGGTAAAGAATCCGCCGATGAACGGTCCGGCGACCGTGGCAAGGCCGAACACGCCGCCGAAAACGCCAAACAGACGGCCGCGTTCACGGGGCGAATACAAGTCTCCCACCATGGCGAACGCCGTCGTCATCAGCGCGCCCGCTCCCAGACCCTGCACCGCACGAAACGCCACCAGCTGCGTCATCCCGCCGCCCAGCATCGGCAAGGGGCCGAACTCGCCCGCAAGCCCGGACAGGAATGAACCCAAGAGAAACAGAGCGACCCCAATCATGAGGATCGGTTTGCGTCCATATTGATCGCCGAGCTTGCCGTAGATCGGCACCGTGACCGTCGAGGTCAGCAGATAGGAGGTCGTCACCCACGCGTACATCGAGAGTCCCTGCAGGTCTTCGATGATGCGCGGCATAGCCGTCGCCACGATCGTCTGATCGAGCGCGCCGAGCAATATGACGACCGCAAGGGCGGCCAACGTGAGCCGTCGATCGGCGGCCGAAGCAGATGATTCAGTCAAGCGGAGGACTCCTGCGCCGCGCAAAGCCCATGCTCTGCATCGCATTCGGCGCTGCAGCTCATCCTGCGGCGCCTAAAATGCGCAGCTTAAACGTTTTGCCGCAACGCAGCGCAATCACTCCTAACGTGCGACTGAGTGCGTCGCCGCCAAATGATTCCTGTGAAAACAGGGGGCCGCAGGCGGCGGAACCCATCTTTCCGCCCAAATTTGTCGCATCTGCCCAACGGCTCGATGAAGAAATGGCGTTAAGCCCCGTGCGAATGATCGCCCGCTCGATCCGCAATCCGACTTGCGATGGACGTCACAATCCTGCTCGTTTGGCTGTTCGGGATGCTCTCGCTTAAACAGTTGCCGATGCAGCTGTTCCCCGAGATCGCGTGAGGATTTCCAGCCTTATCCAAAGCCGCCGATGATGCGAACCGGACACCTGCGCCAAGGCGTGGCGCCAAGGCGATAGCCAGAACGGTTTCTCGACGAGTCGGGCTCGTAACTTGCCGTGACGGTCAACGCGAATCCGGCCGACGCGCGCACCGACAACATCATCGGGGATGTGGTCAGCAACGGTCAGGTTCAGAGTATCGCACCTTGTCGATATTGACGTTGCCATGGGCAATCTCCTCGACATCGGCCGGCAGGGCGAAACGTTTGCAGTGAGCGCTGGCGCGCTTCGCCGTGACCGGCGGATGTGCATCGGCGACTAGATCACATCTACATCGGCCCGCACTGTGAGCGGCAACTCGCCGGCGCTTGGACGCCTTTGTCGGAACTGTGCTGCGGTTGGTGACGTTCGTCTGAGCGCACCTCCCCAGACAGCGCTTCTGACTATTCACGAATCGCCGGCACCGACTATTCGCGCATGCGCTACCTCGCTCTTTGCACTGACTACGACGGCACGATCGCGCACCACGGGCGCGTCGATGAGCCAACCCTCGAGGCCCTCGGACGCTTGCGCCGCTCGGGACGCAAACTGATCATGGTCACGGGACGTGAAATCGAAGATCTGCGGACGGTGTTCGATCGTTTCGATCTTTTCGAGCGCATCGTCGCGGAGAACGGCGCGGTCCTTTATCGCCCGGCAACGCGCGAAATGCGTTCGCTCGCCGAGCCACCGCCGCAGTCCTTCGTCGACGCGCTGCGCGCGCGGGGCGTGAGGCCCATCTCGCTGGGACGGAGCATCGTCGCCACCTGGGAGCCGCACGAGAAGACGGTGCTCGAAACGATTCGCGATTTCGGGCTAGAACTGCAGGTGATCTTCAACAAGGGCGCGGTGATGATCCTGCCCGCTGGCGTGAACAAAGCGACGGGTCTCAAGGCGGCAATCGAGGAACTGAATCTTTCGCTGCACAACGCCGTCGGCGTAGGGGACGCAGAGAACGATCACGCGTTTCTGCGAATCTGTGAATGCTCGGCGGCGGTCGCCAACGCCTTGCCCGCGGTGAAAGAGAACGCCGATATCGTGCTGAGCGCCGACCACGGCGCGGGCGTCGCTCAACTGATCGAAGAAATGCTCGCAGACGATCTCGCGCAGCGCGAGCCGGCGCTCGCCCGCCGTCACATTGAGCTCGGAACCGATGAGGCCGGGCAACCGGTGCTGCTGTCGCCCTACGCAGTAAATGCGCTGATCGTGGGCGCCTCCGGCGGAGGAAAATCCACTATCGCGGTCGGGCTTGTCGAGCGGCTGCGCAACGCTGGCTACACATTTTGCATCGTCGATCCGGAAGGCGACTATGACAACATCGAGGGCGCCGTCATCGTGGGCAGCCCTGAGCATGCACCGACGGTGGAGGAATGCATTCAGTTGCTGTCCAAACACGACGAGAACGCAGTCATCAATCTGTTGGGACTGAAACTCCACGATCGGCCTGCGTTCTTTCTGTCGCTGTCGGCGCAATTGCGCGATCTGCGCGCCAAGACTGGACGACCGCACTGGCTCATCGTCGATGAGGCGCACCACGTGACGCCCGAGCATTGGCCGCCGGGCGAGGCGGCGCCGCCTGAGCGGCTCGACGGCGTCGTCGTCATGATCAGCGTCTCGCCAAGACTGATCGCGGCGAACGTGCTTAAAAATGTGGATACGCTGATGATCGTGGGCGACCGTCCGGGGGAGATGTTGCGTGAGTTCGCGGAAGCCTCCGCTGCATCCGTCATTTCGAGCCCAGTGGGTAAACTCACGGATGGAACTGCACTGCTCTGGCGCAAGGGCGCCAACGCGCCGCTCCAGTTGGTGCGGCTCACGCCAGGCCGTACCGAGCGCCGACGTCACTTGCGCAAGTACGCAGAGGGCGAGCTGCCGCCCGATCGCAGCTTTTACTTCAGAGGGCCGGAAGGAAAGCTCAAACTTCGCGCGCACAATCTGATCCTATTCCTGGATCTCGCGGACGGCGTCGACGATGAGACGTGGCTTTATCACCTGCGCAGAGGCGAAGTGTCGCAATGGTTGCGCGATTCGATCAAAGATGAATCGCTGGCCGCCGAGGTAGCGCCGATCGAGCGCGACATCCACGTCGACTCAGCAATGTCCCGGCGCAAGATACGCGCCTTGATCGAAGAGCGTTATACGTTGCCCGCCGCCTAGACAGCTGGGGCTGGAGCGCGCGGTGAGGAACAAGCTTGAGCTTCAGCGCACCACGCACAACGCAGAACGCAGAACGCAGAACGTACAACTCGGCAGGTCTGCTCGAGTCTGCGCCCGAGATACGTGTATACACGGTAATGCTGTATTGAGAATTTGCCGCACTTTTGTAAGCTGCGGACCTCTTTTACTTCCTGCTTAAGAACCAGCCATGCATCCTTCGTACGCTCGTCTCGCAGGCGTGCTGCTCGCCGCTTCGGGTTCGCTCACGATGAATTCATCCGCAACCGCCGCTCCACTGCCGTCCGATAATCCCTTCGCCCGTGAAAGCACGCTGCCGTTTCAGACGCCTCCGTTCGATCGAATAAGGAATGAACATTTCGGACCGGCGCTGGAGGCCGGCATGGCCGAGCAGCGTGAGCAGATCGAGGCGATTGCGACTAATCTGGCGCCCGCAACATTCGAGAATACGATCGTCGCGCTCGAGAAGTCGGGACAGCTGTTGACGCGCACGAATGCGACTTTCGGCAATCTCACTGCCTCGAACACGAACGCGGAGCTCGAGCAGCTGCAAACCGAAATGGCTCCCAGACTTTCGGCGCATTCTGATGCGATCTTTCTGAATGCCGCGCTGTTCGCGCGCATACAGAAACTTTACGAGTCGCGCGCAAAGCTGCGCCTGGATCCGGAATCGCTGCGCCTGCTCGAGCGCTACCATACGCTCTTCGTGCGCGCAGGCGCCCAGTTGCCGCAGGATGGCAAGACCCGTCTCACGCAGTTGAACGAACGACTTTCCTCGCTGACCACAGAATTTCGCCAGGTCGTACTGAAGGGCGTGAATGCAAGCGGCGTGCTTGTGGAGGACCGAGCAGAACTCGACGGCCTCTCGGACGAGCAGATCGCAGTGGCGGCAAAGGCCGCCAAGGACGCGGGCAAGAAAGGCAAGTATTTGATCACGCTGCTCAATACGACGGGGCAACCGCCCCTCGCGCAGCTCAAGAATCGCGCGTTGCGCGAGCGCATCTTCATGGCGTCAATCAACCGCGGCTGGGGCGGTGAGTACGACACGACGGGTCTCATCGCGGAGATCGTGAAGCTGCGCGCTGAACGCGCGGTCCTGCTCGGCTATCACGATCACGCAGCCTACGTGCTCGAGGACGAGACGGCCCTCACGCCCGAAGCGGCGATGAGCATGCTGCACAAGCTCGCTCCGCCGGCGGCGGCGAACGCGCGCAAAGAAGCCGCGGACATCCAGCAGCTGATCGACGCACAAGCGAAAGCGAACGGCCGCGAGCCCTTCCAGCTGCAGCCGTGGGATTGGGACTTCTACGCCGAGCAGGTGCGACAGGCGGAATACGCATTCGACGAGTCGCAGGTGCGGCCGTACTTTGAAATGAATCGGGTGCTGCTCGACGGCGTTTTCTACGCGGCGCGGCAACTGCACGGCGTCACATTCAAGGAGCGCAAGGATCTCCCGGTCTATCAGGAAGACGTGCGCACGTTCGAGGTATTCAACCCGGACGGTTCGCCGCTCGGTCTGTTCCTGGTCGACTGGTACGCACGCACCAACAAGCGCGGCGGCGCCTGGATGAACACGTTCGTCGATCAGTCGCGACTGCTGGGGAGGAAGCCGGTAGTGGTGAACAACCTGAACATCCCGAAGCCGGACGCCGGCCAGCCGACGCTGCTCACGTTCGATGAAGTGAAGACCGCGTTCCATGAATTCGGGCACGCGCTGCACGGCCTGTTCTCCAACGTTCAATATCCGCAGTTCTCAGGAACGAACGTGCCGCGCGACTTTGTCGAATTCCCGTCGCAGTACAACGAGATGTGGGCGACGGATCCGGGCGTGCTGGCCAACTACGCCAGGCACTACCAGACGGGCGCACCGATGCCCAAGGAGCTGCTCGATAAGGTGTTGGCTGCCCGCAAATTCAATCAAGGTTATGCAACCACCGAGTATCTGGCCGCGGCGCTCCTGGATCAGGCCTGGCACCAGCTCACGCCGGGAAAGACGCCCGACCGGGACCACATCGCTGAGTTCGAAACGGCCGCCTTGAAGAACGCCGGCGTGGCTTTGTGCGCCGTGCCGCCGCGCTACCGTTCCACCTACTTCTCCCATGTGTTCGCAGATCCGATCGGCTATTCGGCCGGGTACTACGCGTACATCTGGAGCGAGCTGTTGGCGCGCGACACCGAGCATTGGTTCAACACGCACGGCGGGCTCACGCGCGTCAACGGCGATCGTCTACGCGACAAGATTCTTTCCAGAGGCTTCAGCGCGGACGCACTGACCCTGTTTCGCGACTTTTACGGCAAGGAGCCCGACATCAAACCGTTGCTTGAATCGCGGGGCCTGATATCGGCGACGAGTGAGTAGCGGCGACGAAGAAAGAGCGCTCCGAGCGGCCGGCGGGAGGCCCGACCGCCGGACAGACATTGCCGGCGCGCTCGTCGCGATTTCGATGCTTGTGACGACCGCCTGCGCGCCGCTCGCAATCGACGAGTCGCGGGCGGCCAGATCGAGCCTCAGCTGCATGCGCGCCGCTCTCGACGGTCGCGATCTGAGCGCTCTGCCCGACGAACAGGCGCATTGCATGGCCGCCGCGCTGATCGCCCGCCGCTGCAGCGTGTCGGAGGCTGCACTGGCCAGCGTGAGTAAGGAGATTCGCGACGCGTTCGGCTCAGGGGACGCGGAATGGCGCGATCTACGCGCGGATCGGCGGGGCATCCGGTGCGCGCAAGCCGGCGCCGCCGACCAGCAGCTGTCTGCATGTTGCATCGGCGCTGAAGGCTCCTAGCGCTAACCGGCGGGGGCTGCTTTTGGCTATCCTTCCGCACGCTTGCTTACCGCCGCCTCACCAAAGGATTGCCATGCGTCCACTCGTCGCGATCGTCGCCCTGCTTCTTCCGGCCGTACACGTCACGGCGCTTGCTGCAGAGCCCAAAACAGAAGAGGAAAAGGCGCTCTACAGCCTGGGCGTCGCCCTCTCACAGAACGTCATCAACTTCAATCTCACCGAGGCTGAGCTGGAGATGGTCAAACAAGGCTTGACCGACGGCATACTGCAGCGAAACCTCAAGGTGGACCCCAAGGCGTACGTTCCACAGCTGCGCGAGCTGCAGACCAAGCGCATGGCCGCAGCAGCTGCGACCGAGAAGAAGGCTGGACAGAACTACGTCGCCAAGGCCGCTGCGGAACAGGGTGCAACCAAGACCGCCAGCGGACTTGTCATCAAGACCTTGAAGGAAGGGACCGGGCCGTACCCGAAGCAA
>DATAFY010000263.1:0-5514 GCA_036257205.1 Steroidobacter sp.
TTCTTTTGCGGTCTTTCTGTACGCGCTGCTCACGTTGATAGCCCCCGGCGCGTACAGCCCGGCAGTCTCGTTGCTGAGCAGTCTGTGCGAGCCGGTCCTGCGTCCCATTCGCCGCGTGATACCCACCTTCGGCGGCTTTGACCTTTCGGCGCTCTTCGTGCTGATCGCCCTACAGGCGCTCTATATCGCCATTCGCCCCCTGCTCTTCTGAGCCCGCCCAAAGGCCGCATTCTCCGGCGAGCTGCGACATGCATCCGGCTCGCGCGGGGGTGAAACCGGCCCAACAACGTTCGTCGTCTTCGGATTGCGGTTTGACGCCCGACGTCTATAGTTGGGTCGATCGTTCCTTACACGGAGATCGGCTGGTGAAAACAAGAACGCGGGGAACCCACTCGATTTTCGCCGCCTTTGCGGCCCTGTTCATGACTGCAGGCTGCGATCGGACGCCCCCGCAGGCCAGCATGGCGGCACAGCCTCTCGACGCCACGTTTCAGAATTTCGGCGATTACGAAATTCATTACAACGCATTACGGACGGACGAACTCACCCCCGAAATCGCCCGTTCTTACGGCATACAACGCAGCGCGAATCGCGTCATGCTCAACGTCGCGGTGCTGCGCAGGCAGGCTGATCGCGCTGGGCGCACGCCCGTAGAGGCCGACGTGAACGTCGACGCCTACAACCTCAACGGGCAGCTGAAGAACCTGCAGATGCGACGCGTGTCGGAAGGCGATGCGATCTATTACATCGGTGAAGTTGCGATCGCTGGTACGGAAATTCTTGTATTCGACATCGCGGCCACGCCGAGCGGCGTGACGAGCCCGCTGCGCGTGAAGCTCAAACGCGAGTTCCATTCAACCTGAGGACGCCGCCGAACGGATGCGGCGCGCGGCCGCATCAACAGCGCGCTGAGCCTGAAAAAACAGGCAAAAAAAGTGCGCTCGCCAGTTAATCCGCGGCAAATCTTGTGCTATTTTCCCGCGCGTCTCGCTCGTCGCGACCGCTCACACATCAGACGGCGGGTATCGCTTAACCCACAGGAGATTACAAATGGCAAAGAAGAACGCAGCGCCGACGAAGTCGGAAATCCTTGCCCAGATTTCTAAGGACACAGGCCTGGCGAAGAAACAGGTGTCGGATGTGTTCGAATCACTCGGCGGAGTGGTGAAGAAGAGCCTGAAGAGCGCCGGCCTGTTCACGCTTCCCGGCCTGCTGAAGATGAAAGTCGTGAAAAAGCCCGCCACCAAGGCGCGCGAGGGCGTGAATCCCTTCACGGGCGAGAAGATGATGTTCAAGGCGAAGCCGGCCAGCAAGAAAGTGCGCATCGCCGCGCTGAAAAACCTGAAGGAAATGGTGAACTAACCATCCTGGTCCTCAATCTCCGGAGCGGTCGGGCGGCCTGCTCGGTCCTCCGGAGGTTCCTCTGCGAATCGCCCCTCAGCCCCCCGCTGCAACTTTGAGCTTCATGCGGACCCGATCGCGGTCCGAGATGTGAAGCAGCCCCGCGATCCGGTGGATTAGATGCTCTTCGTGCTTATCGATTCCGCCGTCGGCGCGACTCACCAGCCAGAGCATCCCCACGATCCCCAGCTTGTCTGATTCCGAAAGCTCCCGGTTCATTCTGTGAGTGAATTCATGCAGAGAGACCGCTCGGTCAGCCCTGCGCGCAGCGTCTGCAATCAGCGCCTCCAGCGCTGAAGGGCTCAAGGAAAAGCGCTTTTGAAGGAGCTGGCGAATGAGCGCCGTCTCCGCAGGCGATTCGGAAAAATCGGAACGCGACAACTCAATGAGCAGCGCGGCGGTCGCGAGCTCGAGCGGCTCGCGCTGCGAGAGCACGCCAGCCTCCGGCGGGTCCCTCCCGAAGATCTTCGCGAACCGGTCGATCATGATTTCTGGATCCTCGCTCGCTGATTAGACAGACAACGCCCCAGCTCGATCGCTGTGCTGCAGCCACTCGAGAACTGCTTGTCGGAGCTCATTGAGCCGCCCATGGAAGAAGTGATCGACCCCTTGCAGCATTCGCACGTCCGGCGCCGGAGCAAAACCCGCGCACCAGCGTTGGACGTCGTCTGGATCGACCAGTTCGTCCGCTGCGCCTTGCACCACGAGCCAAGGACAGGCCGGCCGTCGGACGTCGCCCACGTCCACTCTGCGGATCGCCGGCGCAACGCTGACAAGTCTTGCTAAGTCCCGTTGCGATGCGGCGCGCAGAGCGACCGCTGCGCCAAAGGAGAAACCTGCGAGCCACAAGCGCGCACTCGGCCAGCGCGCTGCGGCCCAGTCGATCGCTGCAAGCGTATCGTCCGTTTCGCCGTACCCCTCGCCGTACACGCCCGCGCTTGCACCCACGCCGCGGAAGTTGAAACGAACAGCCGGCGCGCCAGCTTCATTGAAGCACCGTGCGAGCGTATGCGCGACTTTGTTCGTCATTGCGCCCCCGTAAAGCGGATGCGGGTGACACACAATCCCGACGTGCGTGGCCGCGGAGCCCTCAGGCGTATCCAATACCGCCTCGAGCGCGCCTGCGGGGCCGGGAATGACGAGCGTTTCGGTGCGCGGACGTGCAACTGTGATCGACATGCGATGCAGCGTAACGCAGTTCGCAAACGTCCGCGAACGTGGGAGGATGCTGCATGCGCCGAGGGAACATCGTGCACCTTCGGCGGTTTCAGTCCTAAGTTTTTGTCGGCGGACGAGGCGCAACCAATGAAGCTCAGCTCAGCCAGTTTCTTGCCGGACCATCCGATACCGGAACAGTTCGCCTTCGGCGCGCCCGATAAAGTGCTGCACGTTCGACTTGCGGCCAACCACAATCCGCATCTCAAGTGGAGCGAAGCGCCGGCCGGGACGCGCAGCTTGGCGATGGTCTGCGTCGATCCAGACGTCCCCACCAAGCCGGACGACGTGAACAAGGAGGGTCGCGTCGTTCCCGCAAGTCTACCGCGCGCCAACTTCTACCACTGGGTCATGCTGGACATACCGCCGACCGTGAGCGAAATCGCCGCGGGAGAATGTTCGGGCGGCATCGTCGCCGGCGGCAAGAAGAATCCGCCTGGCCCCGCGGGTTCGCGGCAGGGCGTCAACGACTACACCGGTTGGTTCGCGGGCGACTCCGACATGATGGGCGTTTACCGAGGCTATGACGGCCCGTGTCCGCCGTGGAACGATATGCGCGTCCATCGTTACCACTTCACCCTATACGCGCTCAGCTGTGAACGCGCCGCGGTCGAGGGCGACTTCACGGGGCCGCAGGCGCTCGAGGCGATCCGCCCCTTCATCCTCACGGAGGCGCGTATCACGGGAACCTATTCTCTCAACCCTAGTATCGAGCGCGGCGGCGCGTGACCGAACCGCGCTCTCGACTCAGGGCCGCGGACCCGTCCTATTCGATGGCCAGCAACTCGATATCGAACAGGAGCGTCGCGTTCGGCGGGATTGCACCCCCTCCGGCGCCGCGCTCGCCGTAGCCGAGTTGCGGCGGCATCACCAGCCTGCGCCGCCCGCCTGCCTGCATCCCCTGCACACCCTCGTCCCAGCCCTTGATCACTTCGCCAGCCCCCACTTTGAAGCGAAAAGGTTGGCCAGAATCGCGCGAGCTGTCGAACTTTGCACCCTTGCCGTCTTCGGCCGTAGGTTCGTACAGCCAGCCGGTATAGTGAACGACGGCTGTGCGCCCGCTCGATACGCCCTCTCCCGTCCCCTGCACGATGTCCATCTTCTGCAGCTCAGTCGCGGTCGCGCGCGTCGGCTGAGAAAAGGGGGCGCGCTCCGAGTGCGGAGCATCGCGGGCGCAAGCGCCACTGAGCAGCATCGAGCAAAGGCCAACGATGAGTTTGAGCGTTCTGCGTTCGCCAGCCATGACTCACTGCCTCTCAGAGGCGAACAGCAATCGGTTCAACCGTTGCACGAAGGCGGCGGGGTCGGGCAAGTGCGCGCCGTCGGCGAGCGTCGCCTGCTCGAAGAGCAACATCGCAAGGTCATCGACCGCCGTACTCTCGCCGGCCGCCTCGATTCTCTGCAGCAGCGGATGCGACGGGTTGATCTCCAGCACTGGTTTGGGGGCCGGCGCCTTTTGTCCGGCGGCTTCCAGAATTCTGCGCATCTGCGCCCCGAGATCGTGCTCGCCCAAGACGAGGCACGCCGGGGACTCCGCCAGCCGTGCGGTGATGCGTACGTCGCTCACACGCTCCCCGAGAGAACTCTTCACGCGTTGCGCCAGCGCCGCGTGCGTCTGCGAAAGCGCTTCCTGAGCCTTCTTCTCTTCATCGGACTGGACGGCGCTGAAGTCGAGCTCGCCCCTAGCCACGTTGCGCAGCGGCTTGCCCTCGAACTCCCGCAAGTGATCAGTCAGCCACTCGTCGACGCGATCCCACAATAGCAGCACCTCAACGCCCTTCCTCCGCAGTACTTCGAGATGCGGACTGGACTTCGCGGCGGTGAAGCTGTCGGCGATGACGAAGTAGATCTCCTTCTGCCCGGGCTTCATCCGGCCCACGTAATCTTCGAGCGAGACGCTCTGTTCCTCGTTGTCGCCGTGCGTGCTTGAGAAGCGCAGCAGCTTGGCGATGCGCTCGCGGTTGGCGTGGTCTTCTCCGGGCCCTTCCTTGAGCACGCTGCCGAACTCTTTCCAGAACGCGGCGTACTTTTCGGGTTCATCCTTGGACAGTTTCGCAAGCAGGTCGAGCACTCGTCGCGCAAGACCGGTGCGCATAGCGTCTATCGAGGGATCCTGCTGGAGCATCTCGCGCGAGATGTTGAGCGGCAGATCGGCGGAATCGAGCACGCCTTTGACGAAGCGCAAATACAGCGGCAGAAACTGCTCGGCGTCGTCCATGATGAATACGCGCCGCACGTACAGCTTGAGCCCGCGCGCCGCTTCTCGATGCCACAGGTCGAAGGGCGCTCGCGCCGGGATATAGAGCAGGGCCGTGTACTCTTTTTTCCCCTCGATCTTTCCGTGCGACCACGCGAGCGGGTCCGTGTAATCGTGCGTGATGTGACGGTAGAACTCCGTGTATTCCTCGTCCTTGACGTCCGTGCGCGGCCGCGTCCAGAGCGCCTGGGCATGATTCACGGTCTCGTATTCCGCATCCTTTTCTGCCTTGCGCATTCGCACCGGAAAGGCGATATGGTCGGAATACTTGCGCACAAGGGAGCGCACCCGATAGGGCTCGGCAAACTCGCGTTCGCTCTCTTTCACATGCAGCACGATGCGCGTGCCGCGCTCCGGCCGCTCGATGTCTGCAACTGAGAACTCGCCTTCGCCGCGCGACTCCCAGTGCACGCCGGCGCTCGCCGGCGCTCCGGCCCGACGCGAGAACACTTCCACCCGCTCGGCGACGATAAAGGAAGAGTAAAAGCCCACGCCGAACTGTCCGATAAGCTGCGCGTCCTTCTGCTGATCCCCAGTGAGCTTGGCCAGGAACTCCGCGGTGCCGGACTTCGCAATGGTGCCGAGGTGCTCAATCGTCTCGGCGCGCGACATTCCCACGCCGTTGTCGGTGATGCTGATCG
>DATAFY010000278.1:0-3690 GCA_036257205.1 Steroidobacter sp.
CCCACGGATCTGGGGCAGCGCTTTCTGAACGACCTCCAGGAGCTGTTTTTGCCCGACATCCCGTCCGAAAGGGGTGCCCGTGGCCGGAGCGCGGAAGGTGCAAGTGCGTGAACTGCCGCACAAAATCGATGCCACTTCGCGGCAGTCTAAGTTGCGTGCGCCGAAGGGTTATTCACATGCGGGAACTATTCGCAGACGGGCCTAGTGTTGATGAGAAAATCAAACGCAGTGCATCAGCAGCAGGCTGTAAGTACCTGACGAAACAGGGGGAAATAGGCTGGTGAAAAAATGATCAATACGACCGCGCGGCGCTTCTGCAAGGTTTACATTTCCACTGCGACCCCTTCATCCACAGAGTTATCCACAGGTTTTGTGGATAACCCGTAAGCCGCTGCCGACGGTCCGTACGATTTTCGAGGGCAGCCCTATTTTGTCTTGCCGCGCCCCCTCTCCGAGGCTAAACTGCGCGCCCTTTTTCCAGGGCCGCCCCCGCATCGAGAGGCGCCGACATTATGAAAACCGGCATTCATCCTGAGTACAAAGACACGGCGGTCGCGTGCAGCTGCGGCAACACCTTCGTTACGCGCTCGACGCTCGGCCACGATCTGCAAATCGAAGTCTGCTCAAACTGCCACCCGTTCTACACAGGTAAGCAGAAGATCGTGGACACCGGTGGGCGCGTGGACAAGTTCCGGAAGAAGTACGCGCGCTGAGGGTCGACCCGCGCATTTTGTTTCGAAGGGGCGCTACAGCGCCCCTTTTTCGTTTGCAGACCTGGGAATCGGGAACCGCCGGGGCACGTAGGTCTGCGCTTGTCGCTCTCGCGCGGCGCGTTTATAAGCGACGTGCCGGGTTCCTCCGGGGCTTGCCTTGCAGGACGTCGTCATGCCTTTTCTCTGTTTCGCGCGTTCGCTCGCGCCCGTCTTGGTTCTCGTTGCGCTGTCCGGTTGCGCGACAAACCCCGTCACCGGCCGGCCGGATCTCGTTTTTCAATCCGAGCAGGGCGAGATCGACCGCGCCAAGCAGGTTCACCCGATGCTGTTGCAGCAGTTCGGGGGCGCCTACGATGACCCGCAACTGCAGGCCTACGTCAATGAAGTCGGACAGCAAGCTGCGAAAGCGAGTCACCGTCCCAACCTGCAGTACTACTTCACCGTCCTAGATAGCGAGGACATCAACGCCTTCACGACCGGCGGGGGCTTTGTCTACGTCACTCGCGGAATCTTGAACTATCTGAACTCCGAGGCGGAACTCGCCGCGGTGCTTGGGCACGAGATCGGGCACGTCACCGCGCGCCATCCGGTGCGTCAGCAGAGCCAGTCCACGCTGGCGGGGATCGGCGCTGCAGCGATCGGGATTTTCACGGGCAGCGGCGATCTGGCGAATCTGGCGAATTACGCCGGGGCCGCCATCGTCCGCGGTTATGGACGCGATCAAGAGCTCGAAGCCGACCGGCTGGGAGCCGAGTATCTGGTCGACATCGGTTACGACTCGCAGCACATGATCGACGTCGTGCGCCTGCTCAAAAACCAGGAAATGTTTGAATTGCAGCGGGCGCGCGAAGAAAAACGCCAACCGCGCGTTTATCACGGCGTATTTTCGACTCACCCGGACAACGACGAGCGTTTGCGGGAGGTCGTCAAGGCCGCTGAGAAGCTGAAGGGCAAAGCTCCCAACGAGGACGCGCGACGCGAGCGTTACCTGCAGAAGATCGAGGGCCTGCCGATGGGCGCCAGCCGCGCCCAGGGCGTGCTGAAGGGCAATCGCTTTTACCACGCCGATCTGGGGCTCACGATCGCGTTTCCGAGCGGTTGGCATGTGGAGAACAAGTCCGACCGCTTGATCGCGGTCTCGCCGCAGAAGGACAGCATCCTCCAGATGCAGACGCAGGCGCCGCCTCCGAACACCGGTCCGCGCGAGTTTCTGTCGCGCTTGCTGGCGCGTGCGAGCGCGAGTTCGCCCGAGTCTATCGAGGTGAACGGGTTGCAGGCGTACACCGCGGTGGCGCGCGCGATGCAGACCGAGTTTGGTCTCGTTCCGGCGCGTTATGCGGTGATCTATTACAACAACCTCGCCTACGTATTCGCAGGCGCCAGCAAGGCGTCGAGCGGAGCGCCGGCCGCTGATCCTTTATTTATGTCAACGATTCGCACGTTTCGGCGCCTAAAGCAGAATGAGTTTGCTGCGGCCGAGCCGTACAAGATCAAGACGATTCGCGCGACCGAGACGACGCGGATCGCCGACCTGGCGCGCACTTCCCCGATCCCGAAATACGCGGCCGAAACTTTGCGCTTGCTGAACGATCTGTACCCCGACAAGGAACCCGCGCCGGGTCAGCTTCTCAAGATTGTGGAGTAAGAGTTCCGAGCACGCCTGTTCGGGGCGATCCGCTGCGCTTGATTCAGCAGCGGCGACATGTAAGTCTGCGCGTCCTTTGCACCTGCGAAAAACGCCGCCGCGCGGCCGCGGCGCTTGAAATCTGAGATGAGCACATGTCCGAGAAGAAGTTCGAATTGATCAATCTTGCGACGGGTAAGAAGTCGAGCGCCGAGGTGAAGAGCGGAACGCTTGGTCCGGACGTGCTCAACATCGCGAATCTCACCAAGGACCACGGGCTGTTCACATTCGATCCCGGGTTCATGGCGACCGCCGCCTGCGAGAGCAAGATCACCTTCATCGACGGCGATGAGGGCGTCCTCCTGCATCGCGGCTACCCCATCGAGCAGCTCGCTGAAAAGAGCAATTTCCTTGAGGTCGCGTACCTTCTGATCAACGGCGAACTGCCGACGGCCGACCAGCTCGCGGAGTTCACGCACGCCATTCAGTATCACACCATGATCAACGAATCGCTCCTGCGATTCTTCAATGGTTTTCACTACAACGCTCATCCGATGGCGATGATGTCGGGCGTCGTCGCCTCGATGGCTGCGTTCTATCACGACTCAATGGACATCCATAACCCGCGGCATCGAGAGATCTTCGCGCATCGGATTATTGCGAAGATACCGACGATCGCGGCTGCGGCCTACAAGCACGCGTTAGGGCAACCATTCGTTTACCCGCGCAACGATCTCGACTACTGCTCGAATCTCTTGCACATGTTCTTCGCCGTGCCGTGCGAGGCCTATAACGTCGATCCCGTGACGGCGCAGGCGCTCGATCTGCTGTTCATCCTGCACGCCGACCACGAACAGAACGCGAGCACCTCGACCGTGCGGCTGGCCGGCAGCACCGGGGCGAACCCGTATGCGGCAATCTCCGCAGGCATCTCCGCCTTGTGGGGGCCGGCTCACGGGGGCGCGAACGAGGCGGTCCTGGCGATGCTCGAGCAGATCGGTACGGCCGAGAACGTGCCGAAGTACTTGGCCAAGGCTAAGGACAAGAACGACAACTTCCGGCTGATGGGCTTCGGCCACCGGGTCTACAAGAACTTCGACCCGCGCGCGACCATTATTCGCGCCATGTGCCACAAGGTGCTGGCGAAGCTTGGAAAATCCGACAACCCCCTCTTCGAGCTTGCGCTGCGTCTGGAAGAGATCGCGCTCAAGGACTCATATTTCGTCGAACGCAAGCTGTATCCGAACGTCGATTTCTACTCCGGCATCATTTACAGCGCGATCGGCATTCCGCAGTCGATGTTCACGGTGATGTTCGCTATCGCGCGCACGGTGGGCTGGGTCGCGCATTGGC
>DATAFY010000287.1:0-8438 GCA_036257205.1 Steroidobacter sp.
TGCCGGCATCGAACCCGTGAAACACCTCGACTTTCACGCCGGGAAAGAAATGGGGAACCGCATTGCTCGACGTGAGCACAGCCATAGGGGCGAACTGCCGTACGGCCTGGGTCGTCGGGAGGAGCCTCTCGTCGGGAAGGAGGTCCTCTGCGCCTGGTCCATCGAAAAACCACGCGGCTTCATCCCCCCGCGCGCGAATGGCCTGCTGCAACGGGCGCAGAATCGCAAGCGCGTACCGTTCAGAGCCGTAGAGGAGATAGTGCTTTTTCAAGGGTCCAGACCGTAACCGTGAAGTTGATCCGCCGCGAGCCCGATCGATTCGGGATTGCAACGCATTTCGTAATAGCGCATGCGCTTGTAGACCGCGTAAGAGGCTGCGACTTGCGACACGACGTAGCCGCGCCAGCCGTCGAGGAAAGCGAGGCGCAACAGGTAGTCCTTGAAAAAAGCCGCGAGAAACACGAACGGCGTCATCCACATGCGCACGGGTTTGCCGCGATCGAGCCAGTCGCGCGCCTTCAGCTCTGCGTAGCGCAAGGTCTTCAGGTGCTTATGCACCAGCGTGGGGTTGTTTAGATGGATGAATGGATGACGAAACGTCGTCGTCGAGCCCTCGAAGCGCAGCGATTCGTGCACTCGCACGTCAGTCCAGCGTGCGCGGCCGCGATGATAGAGCCGACCGAGCCGCTCGCCCACCATTGGGCGATACCAGCGCATCGGCGCGCCCATGTACCACGTCTGTCGGCGCAGAACGGCGCCCGCGTTCGGCGATTGCATCAGCGCAGGCAAGCGTTCCTGCATTTCCCGCGCGAGCTCAGGCGAAAGCGCCTCATCCGCATCCAGCGCAAGAATCCAATCATGGCTCGCCTGGGTGCTGGCGAAATTGCGTTGGGGACCGAATCCGAGCCATTCCTGATGCACCACGCGTGCACCGCATCGCACCGCGATTTGCTGCGTCCCGTCGGTGCTTCCTGAGTCGACCACCAGCTTTTCGGCGGCGAATGGAACGCTCTCGAGACACCGCGCGAGGGCAGCCGCCTCATTGCGGGTCATGACCAGCAGTGTGATGGGCAAGGTTTCAGACATGCAGGGGAGTGTCGCAGCGCTCCGCCGCAGCCGCAACACGAAGCCGGCGACGGAGCAGGCGGATTCTCGATGGTTTACGCCCGACGGGCGAGGTCCGCGAGCATGCCGTGCAGGTTCTTGATCACATCCGTAGGCGTGATCAGATCCATCACCCCTGGACGCTCGATCTTCGTGGTCCAGGGGAGTTGCGCGGCCGGCTTGCCGAGGAAGGTGCGTGCGGCGAGATCGTATTTATCTACGCACCATTGTCGGCTCAGGTACGGGCCGCTGCGCGCCGGATTAGTGGCGGCGTAAAGACCCAGCACGGGCGCGCCGACGGCGCTCGCCATGTGCGCCGGCCCTGAGTCCGGGGTCAACAGAACGGTTGCGCGTTCGAGGGTCGCCAGCAGCTCAAGCAGCGTGTCCTTGCCGATCATGTTTACGCACGGCTGCTTCATGCGGCCGACGATTTCCTCCCCGACTCGCCGTTCAATGTCGCTGCGTCCGCCGCAGAGCAAGACGCGCAGGCCCAGGGACGCCGCGGCGTAATCCGCGACTTCCGCGTAGTATTCGGGCCGCCAGTTTCGCATCCGATGACTCGAACAGGGACTGATGACCAGCGTCGACGCGCCGTCCGGGATTACACGGCGTGCGTAAGCGCGCGCCGACTCAGGAACCGGAATGTCCCAGCGGAGCGCCTTGTCATACACCCCGAACTGCTCAGCAAAGCCGAACAACGAATCCATCACGTGTTCTCGTTCGGCCGGACGGATGCGATCGGTCGTAAAGAGCCATTGCAGTTCGCGGGCGCGCTTGAAATCGAAGCCGAGTTTGATGGGTGCGCGGACTGCCGTGGAGAGCACGCTGGCGCGCACGGACAGCTGCATGTGCAGCAGCACGTCGAACGTTCGGGCGTTCATCGTCTCACGCACCGCCCGATAAGCCTTGATCGCGCTGCTCTTGTCCACGACGATGAACTCGATGTCCGGGATATGGCCCAGAAGCTTCGCTTCGATGCGGCCGATGATCCACGTGAACCTGGTTTGCGGCCACGCGCGCTGAAGCGTTCGCACGACCGGCAGTGCGTGACAGACGTCGCCGATCGCGGAGAGTCGGAGGATGCAAACGCTGCGCGGGACGGCCTGGAAAGCGGAGCGCATAAGGGCGTCACTTGACCTCTGACGAGAATGAAAGCAGCGCGCGCCTTTCAGGGATAATGGCAGTCACAGCAGTTGATTCGCGCTATAGAGGGGCGGTGCGTACACGATGAGTCTCCGATTTTCGGCCGCAGTGGGCAGACGCTAGTGCTCGTGGACGGCAGCCTGCCTGTGATTCGTGAGCAATTCGTCCGTACGTTAGGCGGCGGAATCCTATACGACGCCTCGCGCTTGAGTAAGCCGCAGGATGAGTTGTTCGATCGGGCTCACTGGGCGGCAAAGCACGCGCTCGAGGAACGCAGCGGCGGCCGAGGGACCGTTGCGCTGCTGCTGGCGGGCGGACAGCGATGGGTGCTGCGGCATTATCGGCGCGGCGGGTTCGTCGCCAAGATTTCCCGGGATCGGTACGTGTGGACGGGCGGCGCCCGCACTCGGTCGTTCGCCGAATGGCGTCTGCTCGCGCAATTGCGGCGGCTCGGTTTGCCCGTGCCGGCGCCGATCGCGGCCCGTTATGTGCGCCGCGGGTGGACATACACGGCGGATCTGATCACAGAACTGTTGCCCGACGCGGCGACGCTTGCTCAGGCAATCGTGCAGCCCACCCTCCCCGCAGATCAGTGGCGCGAGATCGGCAGGACCATTGCGGCGTTTCATGCCCACGGCGTCCACCATGCCGACCTCAATGCGCACAACATCCTGCTCGCCCGGGCGGATGAGCCCTGCGCCCGATGCTCCGTCGCCCCGCCTCTTGTATACCTTCTCGATTTCGACCGCGGTCGCATTCGCCCGCGCGGCGCGTGGGAAAACGACGTGCTGAATCGGCTGCGGCGTTCGCTCGAGAAAATCACGCGCGAGCGCCCGAATGCGGCCTTTGACGAGCGCGCATGGGGATGGTTGATGGAAGGAGTGATGGCGACCAGCGAGTCATGAATAGGGGCGCGCGGGTCGTCTGGGCGTGCGCCTCTAATTACTGAGATCGCTTGCCGTAGTAGTTCGGATACTCCGCCGTCAGCCCTTTGAATCGGCGATGGATCCACAGGTACTGCGCGGGAGTGCGCCGCACCTGCGCTTGGATCAGCTCGTTAAAGCGCTGGGCGTCTGCGGCGGGGTCCTCGGTGGGGAAGTTGTCCAGCATCGGGTGAATGACGATGCGGTAGCCCTGAGCCCCGGGCAGGCGTTCAGGGAAGTAGGGCAGCACGGCTGCCCCGGTCATGCGTGCGAGCCTTGAAGTCGCTGTGTTCGTGGCCGCTGGGATGCCGAAGAACGGCACCATTTCCGCCCCTTTCTTGCGATAGCTCTGATCGGGGGCGTACCACACGGGCTCGTTGGCTTTGAGCGCGGCGATGAGGGTGCGCACGTCGTCGCGTGGTATGGCGCGCTTCGCCTTGCGCCCGCGGTTGAGCATGAGAAAGCGCTCGAGCACGAGATTGCCGGTGGGCCGATACATGATGCTTGTTGCGATCCGAGCGCACAGCGCCCGAGCGCCGATCTCCAGGGTCGTGAAATGAGCGCTCAGCAGAATGGCGCCCCGGCCGCGCGCGAGCGCCGCGCGCAAATGCTCCTCGCCCTCAACGTGCGTGAGCCTGAAAATGCGCCGATCCGAACTCCACCAGCTGATCGCCGTTTCGAAAACGCCTACGCCCACACTGCGAAAATGCTCGATGAGGACGGCTTCTCGTTCGGCGTAGGACAACTCCGGAAGACACAGTTCAAGATTCCGACGCGCGATGCTTACGAACGACAACGGCAGCCGCGCAATTAGCCCGCCGATGCGTCGTCCGAGCCACAGGAGCAGCGGGAACGGCAGCGGTTCGCATACGCGTAGCGCGCCTAGCGCAAACCAGGTCGGCCAATAACGAGGGTGAAACAGAGCGGCTGAAAGTCGACGTTTGTCGGGCGACGCCAAGGGCAGGATTCCAAAAAGCGCAAACTGTGAGACGTTGGTCCGAATCGGCGTTCATTGGGCCGACCAGCAGCAATCCGCGCGAATTCTGACGATCAACGGCCGGCCGTCAACCGTCTTCGGATTGATACGGATCAAAGTGGGGCCGCTTGAACCGCTTATACGCCCAGAGATATTGCTCGGGGCAGCAGCGCACACGTTCCTCGATGAGTTCGTGAAAGCGCCTCGTGTCGGCGATCGGATCCCCTGAGGGGTAGCTCTCGAACGGCGGATAGATTCGCACGATATAGCCGCGGTTGTCCGCACGGCGTTCCGGGAAGTACGGCAGCACGGGTGCGCCGGAGATCTTCGCCAGGCGCGAAGTCGCCACGTTGGAAGCGGCAGGGCGCCCAAAGAGCGGGACGATTTCGCTGTTCTTGTCTGTGAAACGCTGATCCGGGGCATACCAGACGGGAAGATTGTTTTTCAGGTTCTGGAGCAGGTCGCGGATCTGATCGGCCGAGATGGCCTGAACCGTATGCCGGCTGCGCCCGCGCTGCGATAGCTCCGCGATCAGCGGATTACTCGGGGTCAGATACATGATGCTCGTTCGGCCGAGCAACGTGAGGGCCCGGGCTCCCATTTCCAGGGTCGTGAAATGAGCGCTCAGCATCAAGGCGCCCCTGCCGCCCGCCAATGCGCGCTGGAGGTGTTCGGTCCCTTCGAACCGAATAAGTCGTCGCAGCCGCGCCTCGCTCGCCCACCACACGAGGCCCGTCTCGAGCAGTGCGCACCCAAGCGACTCGAAATGCGCACGGACGAGCCGCCGGCGCTGCTCGACGCTCCAGTCCGGCAGGCACAGGGCGACGTTGATCGCAGCGATACGACGGTCACGACGGCTGACAGCGTGGGCGATCCTCCCGAACACCCGGCCCGCAGCGAGCTGCGCACGCAGCGGCAGCATATTGAGCGCGCGCACGAGCGCCAGCGCCAGCCACACGCCCCAGAAGCGCGGCCCGAAAAACCGATACAGCGCAATACGTTCAGGCGCGGCGCCCTTTTCGCTGGGACTGCGCATCACAGAGAGGACCTGCCCCGGTCCGGACATTGTTCTAGTACCATCTGCCGCCCGTGCGCCGCATTGAAAGGCCCGGAATGTTAGCGTATCGGCGTATCGGGGCGGCCTCTCGCCGCGAACGCTAAAGGACATCGGCGGGCGGCTCTATAGGGCGTCCCTCGTCAACTGCACTATGGTTCGCTTGTTCTATTCCGCCGCGGTGCGTATCGCGGCGCCGATTGCGCTGGCGCTCACCGCCCTGCGCGGCGTGCGCGACCCAAGCTATCGCCATCGGTTGGGCGAGAGGTTCGGATACACGCATGCAGCGTTCGAACGTCCGCCGATTTGGGTGCACGCGGTGTCCGTGGGGGAAGTGCAGGCGGCCGCCGTGCTCATCAGGGCCTTGCGCACCCGTCGGCCGGAGGATCCGTTGTTGATCACGACCGCAACGCCCACGGGCGCACAGCGCGCTGCGGCGCTTTTTGGGGCGCACGCGCGGCACGCCTACTTGCCATATGACACCCCGGCCGCCGTACGACGTTTCCTTTCTCGAACGCGGCCAAAGATCGCGATTGTGATGGAGCGGGAGATCTGGCCCAACCTATACCGCGAATGTAAGCGCCGCCGTATACCGGTCGTGCTCGCCAGCGCGCGCGTGTCGGCGGCCTCAGCCGAGCGCCATCGCCGCCTCTCGCGTCTGTTTGCGCCCGCGCTTGCTGAGAACGTCCTCGTGGCGGCCCAGACCAAGGCCGACGCAGAGCGCTATCGCGCCATCGGAGCCGACCCAGCAGCCGTTCAGGTCGTCGGCAACGTCAAATTCGATCTCGATCCGGCGGAAGAGGTGCGCAAGGCCGGCGAGGCGCTCCGGGCGGCGCAGTTCCCGAATCGACCCGTATGGGTTGCGGGCAGCACTCATGCGGGCGAGGAAGAGGTTCTGCTCGATGCCCATCGCAGGATCCGCTCTGTGCTCCCCGATGCCCTGCTCATACTTGCTCCGCGCCACCCGGACCGATTCACGCAGGTGGCCGTGCAGCTGACTGCCCGCGGCGTCTGCTTCGTGACCAGATCCTCCGGCGCCCCGGTATCGACCGATGCTGAAGTCCTCCTTGCCGACACGCTGGGTGAACTCGTGATGCTCTATGCAGCGGGCGACGTCGCCTTCGTCGGCGGAAGCCTGGTCCCAATCGGCGGCCACAATCTCCTTGAGCCCGCCGCCCTCGCACTGCCCATTGTCGTTGGCCCGCATAACTTCAATGCGCAGGACATCGCGAGCATGATGCTGCAGACGGGCGCTGCGCAGGAAGCGCGGTCTGCGCAAGCGCTGGCGGAGGCGGTTGTAGAGCTGTTCGCGAAACCGGAGCGTCGCCAGGCAATGGGCGCTCAAGGCGCAAGAGTGATTGAAGCCAATCGCGGAGCCGTGGGGAGGCTGATCGCGCTCATTGAGGAGCGGATCGCGGACGGCGGATAGGGATCGGCAACATGGGTGCGAATGGCGCCTGCGCTCGCGGCCGCCGTTCTGTCCAACCCTATCCGCCAGCCCTCCTAGATCAGCGTGGATCAGCGAGTGATTACACGCTCCCGCAGGAACGCATTGATCTCATCGAGGTCCTCTTTGCTCAATGCGCCGGATGCGAACTGCAGCTGCAGCATGTTCACGATGTAGTCGTAGCGACTGCGCGAGTAGTTGGTCTGAGCTTCGAACAGCCGTCGGCGCGCATCCAATACGTCCACGGTCGTGCGTGTGCCGACTTCGAATCCGGCTTCAGTCGCCTGCAAGGCCGTACGACTCGACTCGAGGGCCTGGCTGAGCGCTCTGACGCGGGAAATCTCGCTGATCACGCCGAGGTAGGCGTCGCGAGCCGCACGCTCGGTCTCGCGATTCGTGCGCTCTAGCCGCTCCCGAGCCGCCCGGTGCAAATAAACGCGCTGGCGCACCCGCGATGAGGTCCCGCCGCCGGAATAGATCGGGACGCTGACCTCCAGCGCGACCGAGTCGCTGGTCTCATCCCTGTCGGCGGGTGATACCGTGCTTCGCTCCGGAATAGGGCCGACGGCGGGATTGGTGATCGTCTGATCGCCGTCAGCCGCGTCGTAATTGCGGCCCACAACGAGATCGATCGACGGCAAGTGGCCTGCTCGGGCGACCCTGACATCCTGCTTGGCGATGTCCGTAGCGAGCCTCGCCGAAATGATGCGCAGGTTCTGTTCGAGAGCAGCATTCACCCATTGTTCCTCGTTCTCGGGATCGGGAGAACGCAGCGGCAAGTCCTCGATAGGTGCAGCCAGCGAGTCGTATGTCTCGCCGGTAAGTTCGCGCAGCAACTCCTGCGCCGTGGCGAGCGTGCGCTTCGCCCGAATCACTGCGGCTGCCGCCTGGTCGTGCGCAGCGCGGGCTTCCTGTACGTCGGTGATCGCGATGAGGCCGACTTCGAACCGCTTGTCCGCCTGCTCGAGTTGGCGCGAGAACGCCTCGAGGGTCGCCTGCGCCGCATCCACGGTGTCCTGGGCGGCGAGTACGTCGAAGTACCGTTGCGCCGCGCGCAGGATGAGATCCTGGTGCGCTGCCTGATAGTCAGCCTCGGCTTGCGCGACTTGGGCGTCCGCGCGTTTCAGGGTCGACCACTGATCCCAGCGAAACACGGTTTGCCGCAGCTGGAGTCGGTAGGCGCTCGTGTCCACATCCTCCTCAGCGTCGCGGGTCACGATCGTCACCTGGTTCAGCGGGCCGACGTCCGGAAAGGTCTGCGAACCCTCCGATTGGCTCCTGCCGATGGATCCCCCGGCATTGACCTGCGGCAGCAGCGCAGCCAACGCCTGCGGCTTGGACTCGCGGGTTGCAAGACGATTGGCGTCCGCCTCTCGAATCTGCGGATCGTTTTGCAGCGCCCGATCATAGATCTGGACCAGATCCGCGCCGTGCGCGGCGCAGCTGAATAGGGCAAGGCCGCAGGCCGCCAGGGTATGCGCACGTGACATCATTTGTTCCCGTCTGCGCCCTGTGGACGCGCTGCTTTGCAGAAGGACTGTAACCACTCATGACTCGGAACGATGCGCACCCGCCGCATACGAACCGATCACGAATCACGCAGCGTAACCGCCGCTTCCCTGAGACGCTTCAATAGGTCGGAATGGTTGCATCGACGTCCCGCGACCAGGCCAGGACGCCGCCCGCAAGATTGACCGCATCGAAGCCGTTTTGTTGCAGGACCTGTGCGACGGTTAGGCTGCGGCGGCCCGAACGGCACAGTACGACTACAGGAGCGCTCCGATCGATTTC
>DATAFY010000316.1:0-2572 GCA_036257205.1 Steroidobacter sp.
CAGAATCTCGTTGCGTTTTTTCTCGCCCCCCGAGAAGCCTTCGTTGACGCCGCGGTTCAGGAAGCTCTCGTCCATCTGCATGAGCTTCATTTTCTCGCGCACGAGGGATAGGAATTCAAAGGCGTCCAGCTCGGGTTCGCCGCGATGTTTGCGGATCGCATTGAGGCCGGCCTTGAGCAGATAGACGTTGTTCACGCCGGGAATCTCGACAGGGTACTGGAACGCGAGGAACACGCCTTCGCGCGCGCGCTCTTCGGGCGCGAGCGCAAGCAGGTCTCGGCCCTGGTAGAGCGCTGAGCCTGCGCTCACTTCGTAGCCTTCACGCCCAGCAAGCACCTGCGCCAGCGTGCTCTTGCCGGACCCGTTCGGCCCCATGATTGCGTGCACTTCGCCGGCTGCGACTTCCAGATTCAGGCCCATCAGCACCTGCTTCTCGCCGGCGCGTACGTGCAAATTCTTGATGCTTAACACTTGGATCGCTCCGCTCTCATCTCATCCCACCGAACCCTCGAGGCTCACCGCGAGCAGGTTCTGCGCCTCAACGGCGAACTCCATCGGCAGTTCCTTGAACACAGCCTTGCAGAAGCCGTTGACGATCATGTTGACGGCGTCTTCTTCGGAGACGCCGCGGCTCATGCAGTAGAAAAGTTGGTCATCGCCGATCTTCGAAGTCGTCGCCTCGTGCTCGACGCTGGCCGTCGGCGTGCGCACTTCCATGTAAGGGAACGTGTGCGCGCCGCACTTCTCGCCCATCAACAGCGAATCGCATTGCGTGAAGTTGCGGGCGTTGATCGCGCTCGGCAGGATTTTCACAAGACCGCGGTAGCTGTTCTGCCCGTGTCCGGCGGAGATCCCCTTCGAGACGATCGTGCTGCGCGTGTTGCGCCCGATATGGATCATCTTCGTGCCCGTGTCCGCCTGCTGATAATTGTTGGCAACGGCCACGGAATAGAATTCGCCGACCGAGTTCTCACCGCTGAGGATGCAGCTCGGGTACTTCCAGGTGATCGCTGAACCGGTCTCGACCTGCGTCCAGCTGATGCGCGAATTCGCCCCGCGGCACTCCCCGCGCTTGGTCACGAAGTTGTAGATGCCGCCGCGGCCTTGCTCATCGCCCGGGTACCAGTTCTGGACGGTCGAGTACTTGATCTGCGCGTCCTCCAGCGCGATCAGCTCCACGACCGCAGCATGCAGCTGGTTCTCATCGCGCATCGGCGCCGTGCAGCCTTCGAGATAGCTGACGTAGGCGCCTTCCTCGGCGATGATCAGCGTGCGCTCGAACTGGCCGGTGTTCGCCGCGTTGATGCGGAAGTAGGTCGACAGCTCCATGGGGCAGCGCACCCCTTTGGGCACGAACACGAAAGAACCGTCGGAGAACACCGCGGAGTTCAGCGTCGCGAAAAAATTGTCCGTGTAGGGCACGACCGTGCCGACGTACTTCTCAACCAGCTCGGGATGCTTCTGCACGGCTTCGGAGAAGGAGCAGAAGATCACGCCGGCCTTGGCGAGGCGCTCCTTGAACGTCGTCGCAACCGACACGCTGTCGAATACGGCGTCGACGGCCACGCCCGCGAGGCGCGCACGTTCATGCAGCGGGATCCCGAGCTTGTCATAGGTCTCGAGCAGCTTCGGGTCGACCTCATCGAGGCTCTTTGGCGCATTCGCCTTCGGTTTGGGCGCCGAGTAGTACGAAATCGCCTGGTAATCGATCGGCGCGATGCGCAGGTGAGCCCAATGAGGCTCGCGCATGGTCAGCCAATGGCGGTAGGCCTTCAGACGCCACTCGAGCATGAACGCCGGCTCCGATTTTTTCGCGGAGATCAGGCGTATGACATCCTCGTTCAGACCCGGCGGCGCCGTATCGGCTTCAATATCGGTGATGAAGCCGTGGCGGTACTTCTGAGCGACTAGAGCGTCGAGGGTGTAATCGGCTTGCGATTGGCTGGCCATAAGCAACGTCGATATCAGTCGTGCGAGATGCGCGCCAAACGGGTGAGCGGCGCCGTTGCAATCACGCCGCGGTCCATACCCGCGAGTTGCGCAAGGGAAATGTCGGTCAACGCACGACGGATTGCGCCGTTCACGCGCTGCCAGGCGTAGCCGACGCGGCAGTTCGATTCTATGCCGCAGGTGCTGTGCTGACCGCTGCACTCTGTGATGGCAAACGGTCCTTCCAATGCATCCAGAATATGGACGGCGGTGATCTCATTCGCCGGGCGCGCGAGCTGATAGCCCCCATGGCTGCCGCGCGTCGAAACAACCAGTCCGGCGCGCTGCAACTTTTTCAGCAGCTTGCTCACCGTCGGTAAACCTACCCGCGTCCGCTCGGCTACCTCGGCCGCAGTCCACAGTCGGCTGGGCGGGCTTGCGAGGCACGCGAGAATGACCGTCCCGTAGTCGGTCAATTTGCTGATTCGGAGCATGGGTCGAGGCCCTCACGGAATTGGGACCATTCTAGTCCCATAAAGTTCGCAGGGCCAGCGCGGGAACTTCGAATGTTTGTGTCGGCTCACAACAACAGCACGCGCCGCTGCCACGATGAATGATTTTGGCTATCCTACGCGCCCTTCAC
>DATAFY010000334.1:0-16013 GCA_036257205.1 Steroidobacter sp.
AGGCGAGCGATGAAGGTCCTGTCTATTTCGTGCGTGACAACGGCGTCGGGTTCGACATGGCGTACGCCGGCAAGCTCTTCACGCCGTTTCAGCGCCTGCACGCCGCGGCACAGTTTCCCGGAACGGGCATCGGACTCGTGATCGTCCAGCGCATCCTGGCGCGGCATGGCGGCCGCATTTGGGCGCACGCGAAGCCGGACGAAGGCGCCGCGTTCTATTTCACGATTCCCGCTCTCTAGCGCCGGCGAAGAGCGACTCGTGAGGAGTCGGGCGGCTGAGCGCAAGGAATCATTGATCGCTAGTCCCTCAGTTGCCAGGCCTTGAACCGCTCGTGCAGCGCCTCGACCCCCTCCGTCAGGGCTGCCGGACCGGGCTGCAGAATGATCGATGATTTAATCTCGAACAGTTGGCCTTGCGCGACGGCGGGGATCGCCTGCCAACCGCGGCGCGCCGCGACTGACGCGGGTTGAAACTTCTTCCCGCACCAAGAGCCCAGAATGATGTCTGGGGCTCGTCGGACCACTTCGGTCGGATCCGCGATGATGCGTTGTTTCGCAAGCGGACGACGCGCATGATCCATAAAGCAATCCTCACCGCCGGCGATGGCGATTAGTTCGGACACCCATTGGATGCACGAAATCATGGGGTCGTCCCATTCTTCGAAGTACACGCGCGGACGCGCCGCAAAGCGAGCAGCCGAGGCGTGGACTCTGGCGAGGTTGGCCTCCAGCCGATCACACAGCGCAGCCGATTTCGTCTCACAGCCGATCATGCCCCCCAGCGTGCGGATCATGCGAAAGACGCCCGCGACATCGCGGTGATTGAAAACGTGCACCGCGAAGCCGCGCCGGATGAGCTCCGCCGCGATATCGGCCTGCAGATCCGAGAATCCAAGCACCAGATCGGGCTGCAGTGCGCAGATACGATCGATTTTCGCGCTTGTGAACGCGGAGACTTTCGGCTTCTCGCGGCGCGCACGCGGGGGGCGCACGGTGAAGCCTGAAATGCCCACGACCCGCCAGTCCTCCTCCAGAAGATACAACGTCTCCGTGGTCTCCTCGGTCAGACAGACGATCCGCTGCGGATAACGAGGGTCCAGCGGCAGGCTCATGGCCGCATCTTGCCCCCATTCGGCGTACATGTCAGGCTCGATGTGCATGCTTGCACCGCTACTTACGCGCTTGGAGCACTGGCTCTTTGAGCCCCCCGAATCCATCGCAGCCAGACGACTCGGCAAACTCATCCCGATCCTGCGCTACCCCTATGCGCTCTGGCGGGACCTGGCCCGCGGAGATCTGACGCTAAGAGCGATGAGTCTGGTCTACACGACCCTGCTCTCGATCGTGCCGCTCATCGCCCTGTCGTTCTCGATATTCAAGGGCCTGAACTTCCACAAAGAGCTCGAGCCGGTGCTGTACAGTTTTCTCGAGCCGGTCGGCGAGCGCGCTTATGAACTCACGGGCCAGATCATGGAGTTCGTCGACAACGTCAGCAGCGGCGTTTTAGGCTCGCTCGGCCTCGTTTTTCTTCTCTACACCGTCATCTCGATGGTGCAGAAGGTGGAG
The DNA here is from genome assembly GCA_036257205.1 of Steroidobacter sp. Classification (GTDB taxonomy): domain Bacteria; phylum Pseudomonadota; class Gammaproteobacteria; order Steroidobacterales; family Steroidobacteraceae; genus Steroidobacter. Next base: position 1,566 of record DATAFY010000334.1, read on the forward strand.
GAAAGTTTCAATTTCGTGTGGCGCGTCGAGCAGCCGCGCAGCTTCGCCCGGCGCTTCAGCGAATACGTCAGCGTCATGGTCGTCGGACCCGCGCTGATCGTGGCCGCCGTGGGCCTGATTGCGACGTTTGGAAACATCGCCGCCGTAAAGACGCTCGCGCGCTACGAACCATTCGGCTCATTGCTGGTGACGCTCGGTCATCTGACTCCGTACATTCTCGTAACCGCCGTGTTCACGTTTATGTACGCGTTCGTACCGAACACTCAGGTGCGTTTGCGTCCGGCGCTGATCGGGGGTTTGTTTGCAGGCGTGTTGTGGGCCGGAAGCGGCGTCGTCTTCACATCGTTCGTCGCCGGCTCGACGCGCACTATGGTGATTTACGCCGGTTTCGCGATCGTCATCCTTGCGCTGATCTGGCTGTACATCTCGTGGCTCGTGCTGCTTGTTGGCGCGCAGCTCGCGTTCTATCTCCAGAATCCGCACTACCTGCGTCCGGGGCGCGGCGAGATTCACGTGAACTCGAGCCTGCGCGAGCGCGTGGCGCTTTCGATTATGTATCTGGTCGTCAACGACTATCGCGATGCGCGCCGCCGCTGGACTACGAACAGCCTCGCGGAGCACCTCGAATTGCCGGGCGCCGCGCTCAGCCCGATCGTAAATGCGCTCGAACGCAGCAAGCTGCTGCTGCTCGCCGACGGCGATACGTGGGTTCCGGCGCGTGAACCGGATTCTATTAAGCTCGCGGATGTGCTGGAGGCGGTGCGGCACGACACGGCGGGCCCCCGCCTGGGCCGCATCCGCGACGTTGCTCCGGCGGTCGAGGCGGCGCGCAGGGCTGAACAGGCGCTCACAGAAAGCTTGCGAGGCCGCAGCGTCAGAGATCTCGTAACCGGAAAGTGAGGGCGCCTTAGCGTCCGCCGGATGCGCAGGGCCGCGGACAGCGAACCGCGCGCACGCCAACCTCAGTCGCCCGCGATCGTCATCTGCTCAATCAGCACTGATCCAGTGCGGACTCCGCCTCGCATGTCGACATCGGATCCAACGGCTGCAATCGCACGATACATGTCCTTCAGATTGCCCGCGATGGTGATCTCGTGCACGGGATGCGCGATCTGTCCTTTCTCCACCCAGAAACCGGCTGCACCGCGCGAATAATCGCCAGTGACGCCATTGACGCCCTGGCCCATGAGCTCGGTGACGACGAGTCCACGGTCCATCTTGCGCAAGAGCGCATCAAAATCCTCGGAGCCGCCTTCCACGATCAGATTGTGCACCCCGCCCGCGTTGCCGGTCGTTTTCAGCCCGAGCTTGCGCGCCGAGTAGGTGCTCAGGATGTATCCGGTGAGCACGCCCTGATCGATCAGCTCGCGATCGCGCGTGGCGACGCCCTCGCTGTCAAAGGGCGCGCTGCCCAGCCCTTTCGGGATATGCGGCCGTTCCGAAATGTTCAACCACTCGGGGAAGATCTGCCGACCTGCGCCATCGAGCAGGAACGAAGCCCGGCGATACTGACTGCCCCCGCGAACGGCGCCCAGAAAGTGTCCGAACAGGCCGCGCGCAAGCTCAGGCGCGAACAGCACGGGGGCCTTCGTGGTTGCAAGTTTGCGCGCGTGCAGGCGGCGCAGTGCGCGCTCCGCGGAGCGCTTGCCGACGCTTTCCCCGTTCTCCAGCTCGCGCCAGTCGCGCGCCGAGCTGTACCAGTAGTCGCGCTGCATCTCGCCCGCATCTTGCGCTATGACGACGCAGCTGAGGCCGTGGAGGCTGCTCGCGTAGCCGCCAAGAAAGCCCAAGGAGTTGCCAAACACGCGCAGCCCCTGATGACTCGACAACGTTGCGCCTTCGGAATTACCGATGCGCTTGTCGACAGCGAGCGCCGCCGCCTCGCAGGCGATGGCGAGATCTCTTGCAGCGTCCGGCTCGATGTCCCACGGATGGCGCAAATCGAGGTCGGGGACGTCGCGCGCGAGCGTGTCCGGATCGGGCAGTCCCGCGCACTCATCCTCGGCTGTGAATCCTGCGATGCTGAACGCCTTGGCCACCGTATCGCGAATCGCTTCCGGCGTCAGATCGCCCGTGCTCGCCGAGCCCTTCCGCTTGCCGCGGTAGACGGTCACGCCCATGCCGCGGTCGCGCTGGTACTCGAGCGTCTCCACCTCGCCCAGACGGGCCGTGACGGACAGACCAGTATCGACGCTCACGGCGACTTCCGCTTCGCTTGCGCCAAGCTGCTTCGCCTCATTGAGGGCCAATGAAACCAGCCCCTGCAGATCGGTCTGCGAGTGACTGAGCTGAGCGGGGTTCGCAATAGGCTGGACCATGAAGCAATTCTAACAGCGACGTGTATGGGCAGTCGGTTTTTGGCGCTCGCGGAAGCAGTCTTCGAGCCCTTTTGCAGCCGCGCCTGCGGTTTTCGGCCCGGCTCGCGACGCCGGGCCGACCATTGCAATTCCTACGGGAGTTGCGCCAGCCGCGTCCGACACGCATTCTTACGCGCCGCAGCCGCAGGCCGCACGCCAATGACGGATGACGACTTCGAACGCCCCAGCAAGAGCGAACGCAAGCGACGCAGCGATGATCTGCAAACGCTTGGCGAGGCGCTGATCGAGCTGCCGGCCAGCGAGCTCGACGCTCTGCCTCTTCCAGAACAGCTTCGCGAAGCCGTACTGCTCGCCAGACGCATCAGCAAACATGGCGGGCTCTATCGCCAGAAACAGTACATCGGCAAGCTGATGCGCAAGATAGACGCCGAGCCCATTCGGGCGGCGCTCGAAGCAAAGCGCACCCGCGAGCGCGCCGAGGCGCTCAAATTTCGGCGCATCGAACAATGGCGTGATCGGCTGCTGACCGAAGGTCGCCCGGCGATCGAGCGACTGCGCGCGGATGCGCCCGGGATCGATTCCGCGGCCGTCGAAGTCCTCTTGCTGCAAGCCCGAAAGGAGCGCGATCAGCACGCCCCGCCCCGCGCCGCTCGCGAACTGTTTGCGCTATTACGTTCGGCGCTCGGCTGAGAGGCCCTGCTACAATTCTCGCCAATGAAAGCGCTGGTCGGGATCATCATGGGGTCCAAGTCGGACTGGGCGACGCTGCAACCCGCGGCCGACGCCCTGCGAGGACTGGGGGTGCCGTACGAGACGCGCGTAATCTCCGCGCACCGCACGCCGGACCTCCTGTTCGAATACGCCGCCGCCGCGCGCGGCCGCGGACTCGAAGTGATCATTGCAGGCGCCGGCGGCGCGGCGCATCTCCCCGGCATGACGGCGGCCAAGACCACGCTCCCGGTGCTGGGAGTACCCGTTCAGTCGAAAATGCTGAATGGAATCGACTCGTTGTTGTCCATCGTGCAAATGCCTGCCGGCGTCCCGGTCGGGACCTTGGCAATCGGCGCAGCCGGAGCGACGAACGCGGCGTTGCTGGCAGCCTCTATTTTGGCCAACAAATACGACGCTATACGCGAGGCGCTGGAGCGGTTTCGCGCAGACCAGACTGCAAGCGTGCTCGCGCACCCTGACCCTTCGAACATCCCGCAACCATGAGAATCGGCATTATCGGCGCGGGCCAGCTCGGACGCATGCTGGCCCTTGCAGGCTATCCGCTTGGGTTGCGCTTCGTCTTCCTGGATCACGTTCCCGATGCTCCGGGCGCGCAGGTCGGTCGAATCATCTCCGGCGCATTCGATGACCGTGAACGACTCGAAGAACTTGCCCGCGCCGTCGATGTCGTCACTTTCGACGTGGAAAACGTGCCGGTCGAGGCCGTGCAATCGATAGCAGCTCAAAAGCCATTCCTGCCGCCGCCGCAGGCATTGGGGGCCTCTCAGGACCGATTGCACGAAAAAACGCTGTTTCGCGAGCTCAGAATACCGACGCCGCCGTTTGCGCCCGTGGATTCAATGCCGGACCTGGACGCGGCAGTCCGCCAGATCGGACTGCCGGGCGTGCTCAAGACCCGTCGCCTGGGCTACGACGGACGCGGGCAGTTCTTCATTCGCAAGCCCCAGGACATTGCGCAAGCCTGGGACGCCCTCGGTTCCGTCCCGCTGATCTACGAAGGCTACGTCGCTTTCAGTCGGGAAGCGTCCCTGATCGGCGTGCGCAGCACGACGGGCGAAACCCGTTTCTATCCGCTCTCAGCGAATACGCACGAAGCTGGAATTCTGCGGTATTCCACCGCGCCGTACCGCAACGCATCCCTGCAGAAGCAGGCTGAAACGTATGTCAAACGCGTGATGAAACGCTTTAACTATGCGGGCGTACTAACGATCGAGTTTTTCGTGAAGGGGGGGCGACTGATCGCCAATGAAATGGCGCCGCGCGTACACAACTCAGGGCACTGGACGATCGAGGGCGCCGAAACCAGCCAGTTCGAAAACCACCTCCGTGCGATCCTGGGTGTGCCGCTCGGCGGCACGCGCCCGATCGGACATTCGGGCATGATGAACTTCATCGGCGGCATTCCGAGTCTGCGGAACATTCTGCGGGTGTCGGGCGTACACTTTCACAGTTACGGAAAAGAACCTCGGCCGCAGCGCAAACTCGGGCACTGTACGGTTACGGCGCCCTCTGCGGCCGCACGCGATCGCGCTCTGCAGCAGCTCCTCAGAATGAAGGTGGACTGATTGGTTGCAGCGTATTCTGTTGGTGAGTTTGCCCCTAACCTTCCCGCGCCCGGCCGCTTCGACGGGCACGGCCCGGCGCGCGACTGATGTACCTCGAACTGTTCAAGCTGCAGGAACTGCCGTTCCGACTCACGCCGGACCCACAGTTCCTGTACCTGTCGAAACATCATGCGCGCGCCAAGGCCTACATGGAGTCGACGATCTGGTTCACGGACGGATTCGTCGTCATTACCGGCGAAATCGGGTCCGGCAAGACGACGCTGATCGAGACGTTCCTGAAAGAGCTCGAGAAGGACGTCGTCGTCGCGCAGATCAATCAGACGCAGGTTTCCGCAATCGAATTTCTGCAGAGCGTGCTCGTACAGTTCGGCTTCCAGCCGTTTCGAATGAAGAAAGCCGAGCTGCTGTCCACGCTCAATGATTTCCTGGTCGAGCAATACGCGAATGGGCGCCGCGTGCTGCTGATCGTGGATGAGGCCCAAAATCTCTCGAACAAAGTGCTCGAGGAGATACGCCTGCTTTCAGGCGTGGAGACGACCAAGGAGAAGGTGCTGCGCATCATTCTCGCGGGGCAACCAGAACTCAACGACAAGCTGAACTCGCCGTCGCTGGTGCAGTTGGCGCAGCGCATACGTCTGCGCTTTCATCTCACTGCGTTGTCGAAGAACGACACGATCGCCTACATTCAGCATCGGCTCGAAGTGGCCGGCTCGCAGGGCCGACAGATCTTCCATCCAGACACATTCTCCGTGATCTATCGATACGCCGGCGGCATTCCGCGCCTGGTGAATACGCTCTGCGACACCTCGATGATGGCCGCGTTCGCCCAAGATCGCGATACGGTTTCGGTCGAGGACGTAATGGCGGCGGTCGAAGAGCTGCAGTGGGTGGAATACGCAGAAAGATCCGTGAGGCTGCAGGCGGCGCTCGCAGCGGAAAACACTTATGGCGAGCGGCGCATCGTCGTCGGACGCATCCTCGTGGGCGTGAACGGTCAGACCATCGCGGAACGCGAATTGAGGCTAGGACGCTTCATCATCGGACGCACTCCTGACAACGATCTGCAGATCGACAGCAAGTACATCAGTCGCCATCACGCGCAGATCATCACGTCCGTGCATAGTTCGGTGCTGGAGGATCTGAACAGCACGAACGGCATTTACGTCCGATCAAAACGCGTTCGACGGCGCATGCTGAACGACGGCGACGTGGTGCAGATCGGCCAACACGAGATCATGTACTTCGATGAGCGCCTCTCGCGCACACGCGCGCCCCTTGAGGACACGGAGGACGACGCCGTGCCTATGCTGCACGACGCAGTTCCCAAGGATCGCGGGCAAGACGCGACGCAGACCGAGAACGACATCGACGAGGGCATCCTCCCCATGAGGAAGGATCAGGCGAGATAAGAACAGCTCCCGCCACGACCTGTCGAAGGGGACGCTTATTCGTCGAGCGAACGGTTGTTGTACTGCGCCTGGCGCGTGCGGTAATCGCGACGGCGCAGCCACAGCACCAGTCCGGCCGTCAGCGTTAGAGCGCCAGCGACCATAAACAGGCTCGGGAACGCCTCGATCTCGATCACCCACGCGGCGCCCAGCAGCGCCAAGCCCACGGCCATGCAGACATAGGGGAGGGATTCGTAAAACGGGCGCGGCAACCACATGAAAGAGGTCCCTGGCAGGTTGTAGAACGAGCGCCGGGGATTATGGGGAATGGACCAGTCCGGCGCGCATCCCTGCGTCCCATTTCCCTCTACAGCCCACTCCTACAGCCATCAGCAAACCGCGCGCTACCTCAGGCCGCCGTGCCCCCTACAGTCAGCCCGTCCACGCGGAGGGTCGGCTGCCCGACCCCGACCGGGACGTCCTGACCTTCCTTGCCGCAGGTACCGACCCCGTCGTCGAGCTTGAGGTCCTCGCCCACCATCGAAACCCGTGTGAGCACGTCTGGGCCATTGCCGATCAGCGTTGCGCCGCGCACCGGCGCCGCGATTCTGCCGTTCTCGATGAGATAGGCCTCGCTCGCCGAAAAGACGAATTTCCCTGAGGTGATGTCAACCTGGCCGCCGCCGAAGTTCTTGCAGTACAGCCCCCTTTTGACCGAGCCAATGATCTCGGCAGGATCGTACTTACCCGCAAGCATGTAGGTATTGGTCATGCGCGGAAGCGTCATGTGTGCAAATGACTCGCGCCGGCCATTGCCGGTCGGTCTCATGCCCATCAGCCGAGCGTTGAGCTTGTCCTGCAAATACCCGCGCAGCACGCCGTTTTCGATGAGGGTCGTGCACTGCGTCGGCGTGCCTTCATCATCGATGTTGAGCGAACCTCGGCGCGAGCCGAGCGCACCGTCGTCGACGACCGTGCATTGCTCCGACGCCACACGCTCTCCGATGCGTCCCGTGAAAGCGGAGGTGCCCTTGCGGTTGAAATCGCCCTCCAGGCCGTGTCCGATGGCCTCGTGCAGCAGGATGCCCGGCCAGCCCGGGCCGAGCACGACGGTCATCGGGCCGGCCGGAGCCGGTGCCGCCTCAAGATTCACGAGCGCGCCGCGCACCGCCTCGTCGACGAGTTCCTTCCAGCGGTCCTTTTCAAGGAAACGTTCGAATCCGTAGCGACCGCCGCCTCCGCAGTACCCCTGCTCACGACGACCGTCGTGTTCGACAATGACGGAAACGTTCAGGCGTACAAGCGGGCGCACGTCGGCCGCGAGCGTGCCGTCGCTCGCCATCACCAGCACGATCTCGTGAGAGCCTGACAGAGTCGCCATGACCTGAGTGACGCGGGAATCGCGGCGCGCCTCGGCGTCCACGCGTTCGAGCAGACGGATCTTGTCCGCATCGCTCAGCCCCTCGATTGGATCATGTGCTCGATACAGCTGATGCCCGTGCGCGGATCGCCACGCCTGCACCGAAGCGCTGGCGCCGCTGCGCGCGATGGCGCGCACGGCCCGGGAGGCCTCGGTTAATGCGGGCAGCGCAATCTCGTCTGAATATGCAAAGCCGGTCTTTTCACCCGCGAGGGCTCGTACTCCCACGCCCTGCTCGATGTTGTAGACGCCGTCCTTCACGATTCCGTCCTCGAGCGACCACGATTCCTCGCGACTCAGCTGAAAGTACAGGTCCGCGTAGTCGACTCTGTAGCCCATGACGTTGCCCAGTACGCTCGCAACCCTCTCCTCATCCAGGCCGCAGGGAGCAAGAATCGACTGCCGGGCCGCCTCTAACGGCTGCACAGCGCCGCTCGCGGCTGGAAGTTCGAGATGAAGCGCGTCGCGTAGGGCTGCTGAGGACATGTAGGGGAATCTCCAAGGTTCGTGGTCCGTGAGGTGCGCTCATCAAGGCTGCGGGGCCGTGCGCCGCCGCGAATGACGCATCAGCACTCACGGGACCGGGATATCAAACTTCCTGTGGGAAAGCGCCGGGAAGCGCTCACGCAGGTCGCGCTGCAGTGTGCGGTCGATCTGGCCGACTGCAAGGCCGGGCCCCGTCTGAACGACCCGGTCGAGAATGCGACCCCAGGGGTCGACGACCATCGACTCACCCCAAGTTTCTCGGGCATTCTCGTGCATCCCGCTCTGCGCCGGCGCAAGCATGTAGCAAAGATTCTCGAGCGCCCTGGCGCGGACCAGCAGCTCCCAGTGCGCGCGGCCGGTGGCTGCGGTAAATGCCGACGGCAGGGTGAAGATTTCAGCGCCTTTGGCCTGCAGCACCCGGAACAGCTCGGGGAAGCGCACGTCGTAGCACACGGCGAGACCCACCCGGCCGACGGGAGTGGAGACCACCACCGGCTCGCGACCTGCCGCAATCGTCGCCGACTCGCGATAACTCTCTTCGCGGTCGGGCAAGTCCACGTCGAACAGGTGGATCTTGTCGTAGCGCGCAACGCAACGACCGCGATCGTCGAAAACCAGGCATGCCGCGGCGACCCGGCTCGGATCAGCGTCCACCCGTATGGGAATCGTGCCGCCGATGATCCATAGGCCGAGCTCACGGGCGCAGCGCGCGAGGAAACCCTGGATCGGACCCTCTCCCATCCGCTCTGCGACGGCGATCTTTTCGCTTTCGCGTCGTCCCATGATTGCGAAGTTTTCAGGCAGCGCTGCCAGCATGGCGCCGCCTGCTCGGGCGCGTTCCAGCAACCCTCGCGCGTTGGCGAGATTGACCTCCACGTCCGAAACCGAGGTCATTTGGAGAGCAGCGATATGCATCTGGGTAGACGTGTCTGTGGAGCGGTGATTGATCCGCCGAGGGCCGGCGGCGGAACAGCGCGAGGAGTCACTGCTCGGCGGCCGCCTTCGCCCGGGACTCCTCGATACGTTCGACCTTTGGATTGTCCCACGGCCCGGTGATCCGGTAGTACCCACGCGTGATGCCCTTCAGGGGTTCCTTGAATACTTGCGAGAACAACAGCAGTGCGGCGCCCACGGCCGGCCCGCCCGCCAATGCGCCCGCGACCGGCAGCGAGGCGCCGAGATTGCCGGTCACGACGGCCGTCTGGTCGTAGTCGCGAGATCGCAGACCCGTTCGACCCGCGACGCCGATCTCCGCCGCAGGCCCACTCAGCAGCAGATTGTTGGTGTAGGCATGACCGGCGCGCAGTTCAAAGTCGCCGTGAATCTTGTCGAAGGCCAGCCCCTGGTCGGTGAGGTCGCTGAAATCAAGCGCCAGCCGGCGCGGCAGCGCCGCAATACTGAACAATCCGAGCACCCGTCCGGCGCCAGGCTGTAGAGTCACGATTTGCCCGCCCTCCACGCTGAGGCTGATCGAGCCGGAGGCCTGTGCGAGGATGTTGTCGTTCAAACCGCCCGGCCAGGTCAGGTTAGCTCGTATCTCGCCGTGCTTCGCCTCCAGAAAATCGCTGTAGTTCAAATCGCGCAGCGTTGCGGCGACGTCGCTACTCACAATCTGCGCATCCAGCGCCGATTGCTGCCCTGCGGACGTCGCGTACCAATGACCTCGAGCGTCCGCCTGCACCGCGGCATTCATCACCGAGGCGCGCTCGAGGCGCAGTCCCTGGGGCGCGCGCGAAACCTTTAGCTCAACCGCGCCGATCGTTCGCGACCCGATCCGAAGACGGCTTATGTACACATCCAGCGCCGGCAGGTTGCGCGGATCGCTCCCGCCGCCCTCAGAGCCGCCTTGTTCCGGCGCCTCCTGCAAGGAGAGTCGCTCCATCGTCGCGCGCAGCGGTTGCACGCCCGTAAGCTCCGGCGGTATCAAGATCTGGCCTTCGGCGCCCGCGCCGCGCACATCCACGCGCCAGCCAGCAGGCGTCGCCTGTACGAGCCCCCGCACGTCGGCCCACTCATATCCGAACGCCTCGAAGTCATGCACCTGCACATTCGCGCCGTGCAAATAGTCAGGAAACCGCTTGCCCTGGGCCGCGCCGTCGCGCCTCAGCGCCAGCCAGTCATCCAGCACAAAGCGATCGATATGGCCTTCGATGCGCAGCCCCGAATGATCGGGCAGCGAGGGAGCGGCGCCGTCGGCGCGCAGCCCGCCGCGCTCGAGCGCCCATTCGCCGTTCAAGCGCACCAGCCGGATCAGCGACCGCACATCGCCGAATGACGCGCGCAGCAGCGCGCTCTTCGCTGCGTCGAGCTCCAGCGTGACGCGCAGATTGCGCGCTTCGTTCTGTGATTTTGCGAGCGGCTCGGGCAGATCCACCGCTAGCCCATGCGTATCCGACTCAAGATGCACGAGTTGCCGCTTCGGCTGATCACTCCCGTTGAGCGCGAGCCCCGTCGTGAGCCGCCAATCCGCCGCGCCGCGCAGTCCGATCGTCTCTGGAACATGGAACGACGCGCGCAGGCTCTCTGCGCTCGCCCTTCCCTGCGCGGTCAGTACTGAGCCGTTCCGCCCCTCCGGCGTAATGACCACGTGGACGGGGCCGCCCAGCCACTGACCCTTCAGATCGGCGGCAACGGGTAAGGCGTTGCGCACCGTGAGTACGCCGGTGAGCTGCCGAACGGGCGCCTGCAGATGGGTAAGCCGCGCGGTCGCCCGCGCAAATCGGGCCTTTACCTCGATATCGTGATTCGCCATCTGGCGGATGGGCAGAAAGAACCGGACGTCCGCGGACATGGCGCCCGCACCCTCGAGTTGCGCGAATTGCTCGCCCAGCTTGGGCGCTATTGGGCTCGTCTTCAGCAGGTTTAGTCCGTCCGCAACATCGCCTTTCGCGTGGGCTTTGATCGTGAGGGCCGCGTCTTTGAAGTCCTTGATCTCGGCCTTCGCATCAGTGATGCGCAACGCGCCAATGTTCGCCGCCGTCGCATGGATCGACATGCCCTGATTGCGAAACTCCACGGCAGCCCTCAGATCGCGGGCGGCGGTCCAGCCGGGCTGATAACTGAACACCGCATCCTCGATTTGCGCCTGTACGCGAAATTCGCCCTCGCCGCGCCGAAACGGAAAGGCCCCCGTCGGTCCCTTGTAGATGAATTCGACGGCGTGCGCTCGCCCGGAAACGAACGCTTGGTCGAACCAATCCATGACGCGTGAGCCTAGCCGTCCCGCCGGAATGTATCTGGCGGCGGCGGCGACATTGAGATCTTCCCCATGCGCCGAGATATCAAGGACGGGGGATCCGCCGTCCGAAGGAATCGAGACGGCGAAGCGCGCCTGCGCTCGGCCATCCTGATTGTGGAGTCTCAAATCCGCGCCTTGCACCGTCCAGCCCGCCGGCTCCGCACGCCAGGCGATCTCCCCACTGTCTATCTCGGCGGCAAGCGGCGCTCTGAACCAGCGCGGCAATGCAAAACCAAACGTCTGCGGCGCGAGTCGGCATCGTCCACCGTCCTGACTGGCTTCGAGGTCGCCGCTCAGACCGGCAAGCCCGGGCGCCTTTCCGACGGGATCGACCGCGAGGTCTTGCAGCCGCGCTTTTGCGTAATAGCGCGGCGGCTTGCCCGCCGGTCGGTCGATGCTCGCACGAACGTGCTCGAGGGCGCCGCGCGCATTCAGCGCGCGCAGTCGCGCGAGGAACTCGCTCTCAGGCAGATAGGCGAGCAACGGCCAGAGTCCGTCGAGAACGACTCGATCTGCGAACAGATTCGCCTGCACCAGTCGGCCTGCCTTGCGCCGCCACCGCGCATGAATTTCCGCAGCCCGCCACGGCGCGTGGGGGCGCGCTAGGTCCACATCGCTCAGCGTTGCGCGCCACTCGTCGTCCTCACGCTGCGCGTCCAGCTTAAACGCGATGCGTTCATAGCTGATCATCTGAGGCAATGTCGAAGCGTTCCGTTGGGGTTCGCGTGCGACTAGAGCTTCCAGACTGGAGCCAGGGTCCGGCGGTTCGGGCCCCCGCGACTGGATGACTGGAGCAGCCACCGCAACGTTCACCACATCAACTTGCGCCCGAAGCTGGGTCAGCTTCGAACCGAGAAGAGCGCCGCTGATGCTGATGGAGCCTGCGCCCGTTTCAGGCGCTGGCCATCCGTCCGGCAATACGTCCGCCCAGCCCGCAAGATCGAGGCGCTCGCCTTCAATGCTGAAAGTGGAGGCCAGAGTCTCATACTGATCGAGCGGCCCATCGGCAGTCGCGGAGAACGCAAGGTTTCTGCCGAGGGATTCCGGCAGTTTGGCGCTTCCGCCCAACCGCAGCGCGTGGCGTGTGCGAGTCAGCTTGAAGTCGACGCCTGATAGCGACCACGGACCGCGTCCAGTGATCTCATCGCGAAAGGCGACTACGGCGTTTTCGACATCGAAGCGACCCATCGGCAGCTGCTCGAGCGCGAACGGCTCTGCGTCCGTGCGCTCCGGCAGCGCAGTTTGCCCAAGCAGTTGAATACGCCCTTGACGCGTTCGAATGAGCGCTATTTGCGGCGAGTACAAGGCGAAGCGTCCGACGCTCAGGCGACCTTCGCCCATCGCACGCCACAGATCGAATCCGATGCTGCCGCGTTTGGCGGTCGCCAGAACGCGCGTGCGATCCGGCGTGCGCACGACCGCGTCGTCAAACACCAGCTCGGGACCATAGCGCCTCAGCCGGGCGCGAAGCACGCGAAACTCCACGAGCAACCCGCTGCGCTCACGCAGCCAGTCTTGCACCTGAACTCGATATTCCGGAACTCGCGTCACCACGACTCCGAACGCCGCGAACAACAGGCCGATCGAGGCGGCGACCGCCAACACTCCGGTCAGCAGCCAGCGAAGCGATGTACGGATGCGGGGAGGCATAAAGCTGCGAGCGGCGACTGTTGATGAGCGACTAGAACCCATCGGTGACTAACGAGGCGCAGCGCCATCCGCGGCTTCTTCGGCCATCCCTGGCGTCTATTCACCCGCCACCGTCTTCATCACATCAACACCACGTCGTACTGATCTTGCTGATACAGCGCCTCGGTCTGCAGACGGATAGGCTTGCCGGTGTGCACTTCGAGCTCTGCAAGAGCGGCGGACTCCTCGTCCAGCAGGCGTTCGATGACGTCCTGGTGCGCAAGCACCATCAACTCCTGAAACTGGAACTGCCGCGATTGACGCAAAATTTCGCGAAATATTTCGTAACACACCGTCTCGGTCGTCTTCACGAAGCCCCGTCCTTCGCAGGTAGGACAAGGCATGCACAGCATATGTTCCAGACTCTCGCGCGTGCGTTTGCGCGTCATCTCCACTAGACCGAGCGGCGAAACGGACGAGATGTGGTTTTTTGCGTGATCGCCCATGAGCGCCTTTTCGAGCGCCTGCAGCACCTGTTTTCTGTGCTCTTCCTCCTCCATGTCGATGAAATCAATGATGATGATCCCGCCCAGGTTCCGCAGGCGCAGTTGACGCGCGATCGCCACGGCCGCCTCCAGGTTGGTGCGGAAAATCGTTTCCTCGAGCGTTCGATGCCCGACGTATGCTCCGGTGTTGACGTCGATCGTCGTCATCGCTTCGGTCTGGTCGAGAATCAAATACCCGCCCGATTTGAGGGGCGCCTTGCGATCGAGCGATTTGTGGATTTCCTCCTCCACGCCGTATAGATCGAAAATTGGTCGATCCCCGCCGTACAGCTCGATGCGCTCCGCCAGATCCGGCATGAACATGCGCGCGAACTCGATCATTCGCTGGTGCGTGTCCGAGTGATCGACGCTTACTTTGTCAACACCGCTCGAGACCACGTCGCGCAGGACTCGCACGGCGAGCGGCAAGTCTTCATGGACGAGATTGCCTGGACGCGTGATCGCCGCCTTGTCGCTCACCACCGCCCAGAGCTTTTGCAGGAATAACATATCGGCCCGCAGCGCTTCGGGACTCGCGCCCTCCGCAGCCGTACGCACGATGTAGCCGCCCGGTTCGTCCTCCCGCAGGAACATGCTCGCCGTCTCGCGCAGGCGCTGCCGTTCCGCCTCGTCTTCGATTCGAGCCGAGATGCCGATGCCGCGGCCCTTGGGCATGTACACGAGATAGCGCGACGGCAGTGTGATGAAGGTGGTCAGACGCGCGCCCTTTGTTCCCAATGGATCTTTCAGGACCTGCACCAGGATCTCGCCGCCTTCCGTGACCAGCGATTGAATGTCCTCGGGTCGGTCGTCCACCGGCTCGTCCGGATGGCCGTTCTCACCGACCGCCGGATGCACGATGTCGGACGCGTGAAGAAAGGCCGTACGGTCCAGCCCGATATCGATGAACGCCGCCTGCATGCCAGGCAACACGCGCGAGACGCGCCCCTTGTAGATATTGCTGATCAATCCGCGGCGGTTCGCTCGCTCGATGAAGATTTCCTGCAGCGCGCCGTTCTCGACCAGCGCCGCGCGCACCTCTCTCGGACTGACGTTGACCAGTATTTCTGAACTCATGCGGAACCCTTCGCTGGCGAAAGGTCCGCAACGGACGACTCAGGACAGGC
>DATAFY010000376.1:0-1918 GCA_036257205.1 Steroidobacter sp.
ACGTTTGACGACGCAAGGCGCGGCGCTTCGGCGGATTTGCAGCCTGCCATGCCGCTGGTGCTCAAGTGGTAGAACCGAACCCCTCACCCCGACCCTCTCCAGAGGGAGAGGGGATTCTGCTCTTCGCCTCTCCTCGGGAGCAGCGCACGCGCATCGCCGCTACTGCGCATCCATGCGCCCACGGCATTCGCACATCCATGTGCATCACCTGCGCTCCGCGCGATTCGTGCATCCATGTACATCCGCCGCTCAAGCGCGTCCTTGCGCCCGCGGCATTTGCACATCCATGTGCATCAGAGGCCGCGCAAAGCGCGGGTGAGGGGATTCTTGATACTGCGGCGGCCGTCAAGGTTGGCTGTAGCTGCTCAACGGAGCGTCATTCGCCCTGATCGCGTGTGACGTCAGCGAACATGAAAGGAAAAGCCGGACCCGCTCTTGGGTCTCTGATCTTCTTTGTATTGGCGCCGGGAACGGTGGCGGGGTGGGTTCCTTACGTCATTTCCCGATGGCGCTACGAGCCGCCGTTCTTTGGCCTGCAGGCGGGGCGAGTTGTCGGCGGCATCCTGATCGTTCTGGGCGTCGTGTGCCTGGTGCATTGCTTCATAAGCTTCGCACTCGAAGGCCGCGGCACACCCGCGCCCGTGGCGCCGACGGAAACCCTCGTGGTCTCGGGCTTGTACCGCTACGTTCGCAATCCGATGTACGTCGCGGTCGTGAGCGTCATCCTTGGGCAGGCCTTGCTTCTCGGCAATTCGTCGCTGCTTGGGTACGCAGCGATCGTCTGGCTGCTGTTCCACGCGTTTGTTCTGGTGTACGAAGAACCGACGCTGCGTCGGAGCTATGGAGAGTCGTACGCGGCATACCGGGCGAATGTCCGTCGATGGTTGCCGCGCCTGACTCCTTGGGAAGGACCATCCCTCGACGATAGGAGCGCTCCATGAGTTCGCTAATGATTCTTGTCGCCGGTCCTTACCGTTCGGGGACCAATGACGATCCCGTGCTCATCGCCGCAAATGCGGCTGCCATGACGGACGCCTCGCTGAAGCTGTTCCGGGCAGGGCACTTGCCAGTGATGGGTGAGTGGTACGCGCTGCCGCTGATCGAACACGCGGGTTCAACGGGAATTGGCGACGCGGTGTTCAATGAGATTTTTCATCCTGTTGCTCGGCGTCTGGTCGCCAAGTGCGACGGCTGTCTTCGCATAGGCGGCCCCTCCGCGGGGGCCGATGAGATGGTGAGTCTCGCCAAGCTGCATGGGAAAGCCGTGTACTACTCGCTCGAGGAAATCCCGGGCGCTTCATCGTGATGAATGCGCCCGATCTTGCAGGCTCGCTTCGCGAGCAGGTCAGAGAACGATCGAAACCGGCCAACATCGTTGGCAGCAGGCGGTCGCAGGAGGCAGCCGCTTAGCAAGTGCTACCCGATGAAAACTTCCGCTCCGCAAAAACCTCGTCTTTCGACTGTTTCCATTCTTCGGCGTCACGAGCCTGCGGGCTGTATCGGCCCTTCCTTAGGTCGCAGACGCGACAGCAGGCTCGCTTCGCGAGCAGATCAGATCTCTGATTGCCGACGGAGTCGGCCTGCTGCCACTGGCCTATTGCCAACGGCCTACTGCGAGCGACGCGAGCCGGTTTATGCTTTGGTGAAGTCTTTCCACAGTTTGCGCGGGAGTCGTCATGCCTGCCGTGAGTTCTGAGGGTGGATGTCTCTGTGGCGCGATTCGTTACCGCGTCGATGGTCCGTGTTCGAACAGCATGATCTGCCACTGCCGAACCTGCCGGCGCATCGGTGCAGCGCCCGCGGTCGCGTGGGCGACCTTTCCGGCCAGTCAATTCAGCATTCAGCGGGGCCGACCCCTTGAATACCGTTCGTCAGCAAGCGTGCGACGCACGTTCTGTGGAGAGTGCGGCACGGCGCT
>DATAFY010000471.1:0-5476 GCA_036257205.1 Steroidobacter sp.
AAGGACTTGAACCCGGCCAGTTTGATCTTGTTGAGTCGCATTGCGCCTCGTAAAGCAGAGTGACAAGCGTGAGGGAATTGAAAATCGCCGCGTAGTGTATGTGAAAACCCACCGGCTGGACGCCGGGACAAGGCTCCCAAAGTCGCAAATTCTGCGATAAACCCCACCCCCACGGGACGACGTCCAACCGCTGTACGGCTACTGTCGCGTCTGTATAATCGCGCCCCTCTTTGGAAATCGACTGCCCGGAAAACGCCTTCAGTTCAGACCGGGGGAGCTTTTGATTCGACCGGGATCCCGACGATCGAGGACTGGCGATGCTTGCAGGACCACCTCTGATTCGACCCCCGATCCGTTCGACTGGCGCGTGTACAGCGTTCACTTAAAGCCGGAGGCTTGCTCAATGGCCGCCAAGAAACCGTCTGCCAAGGCGACTAAGGCCAAGAAAACTGTCGCCAAGAAGACCGATTCCCCGAAGAAAGCCGCGCCTGCGAAGAAAGCCGCCGTTCGAAAAGCAGCCGCAGCGCCAGTGAAGCCCCCAGTCAAGGCGCGTGCGGCCGCCAAACCGGCGGCGGTGAAACCGGCCAAATCGGCGCCCTCGGAAACAGTGAAGGCGGCGGCAAAGCCTCAGTCGACCAAGACGTCCGCTCCCGAAGCCCTGCCGGCCTCGGCGCCGCCCGCTCTAAAGCCTGCGAGTTCAACTCCACAGAAGATTCCCGTTAGATCCGTGACACAAACCACCGAAATAGATGCGAGCGCCGAAGACGAGCTCGAAGCACACGAGGCGAGCAGCGTCAACCTGCTCGCCGGACCGCGCAACGTAAAGCCGTACATCCCTCGCCGCGGCGAGCAGTACATGAGCAAGGAGCAGCTCGAACACTTTCGTCAGATCCTTAATACCTGGAAGCGGGACCTGATGGAGGAAGTTGATCGCACCGTGCTTCACATGAAGGACGAGGCGGCCAATTTCCCCGACCCGAACGACCGCGCCACGCAGGAGTCCGAATTCAGCCTCGAGCTGCGCACTCGCGACCGCGAACGCAAGCTGATCCGCAAGATCGACGAAGCGATCAAGCGCATCGAAGACGGCACTTACGGCTACTGCATCGAAACCGGCGAGGAAATCGGGATCAAACGCCTGGAAGCGCGCCCCGTCGCGACGCTGTGCATCGAGGCGCAGGAACGACGTGAACGCCGCGAAAAACAGTACGGCGATCGGGACGATCGCTACCGCTGAACGACCGGAGCGCGTTTCCGCGAGGCCCTCATAGTGCGACTTTGAGACTCACGAACGCGCACCGACGTAGAAGCGTGCGGGAGTCCTTTTCTGGCCCCAAACATCACGCTCAAAATCCCAGGGGCGCAGCGTTATCGCGGGCGCTTCGCCCCCACGCCTACGGGGCCTTTGCATCTGGGTTCCCTCGTGGCGGCGGTCGGCAGCTACCTATCGGCGCGCTCTGCGGGGGGCGAATGGTTAGTCCGCATCGAGGATCTGGACCGCCAGCGCGAAGTCCCGGGCAGCGCGGATCAGATCCTCAAGGCTTTGGCGGCGTTCGGGTTTGAATGGACCGGGCCCGTGCTGCGCCAGAGCACGCGCACGCAGGCGTACGAGTCCGCCCTCGCCAGCCTCCTGCGCGAAAGAAAAGCATTTCCATGCTCCTGCAGCCGCTCGGAGCTCGAATCGGCTCAGTCAGGACGCCGAGCCTTCGGCGATGAGCTCCGTTATCCGGGCTGGTGTCGCAATGGCGTGCGTGCGCCCGATCGACCCCTCGCGATCCGTTTTCTGGCGCCCGCCAGGGCTGTCCGATTTGACGATGAAATTCAAGGCGTTCAGACGGCTGACCCCGCGGGCGATGTCGGCGACTTCGTGATTCGCCGGCGCGATGGGGCCTACGCGTACCAGCTCGCCGTGGTCGTGGACGACGCGGCGCAGGGAATCACCCGTGTAGTGCGCGGCGCTGATCTGCTGACCAGTACGCCCCGACAGATAGCGCTGCAGCAGGCCTTGGGTTTGCGGACGCCCATGTACGCACATTTGCCGGTAGTCACGGACGCGAATGGGATCAAACTGTCCAAGTCGACGGGCGCCGCAGCGATCGATGCCAACAAGCCCTCTCGCGACTTGTGGCGTGCGCTGCGGCTGCTGCGACAGGCTCCACCCGCTGAACTCGCGTCAGCGAGGGTTGCGGAGCTGTGGCATTGGGCTATTGAACACTGGCGCGTCCAGCCGTTGCGCGGCTTGCGTTATGCGGTCGAGGAAGACTCGTCGTGAGCCGGCTTGGGGCGCGGCGCGGGGATGGGCTATTATGAATTCGCTGGAAACACGATCGGTTCTGAGCTCCGAGCTGCCGCGGGGAATATCCATGAGCGAGCCGAGAGTCATCAAGAAGTATCCGAACCGCCGCCTCTACGACACTGTAGAGAGTCGATACATCACGCTCGCCGACATTCGGCGACTGGTGATGGACAAAATCGAGTTCGTGGTCATCGATAAGAAGAGCCAGGACGACATCACACGCTCGATCCTGCTGCAAGTCATCGCCGAGCAGGAGCACACGGGCGAACCCTTGATGAGCCAGGATTTCCTATCCCAGGTGATCCGCTCCTACGGGGGAGCGATGCACGGTTTCGTCGCCGCCTATCTAGAGCAGAGCCTGAAGCTGTTGTCCAGTCAACAGCAGCAATTGCGCGAGCACATGCGCGGCGCCATGGGCGCGGACGCCTATGATTCGATCGCCTCGCTGACCCAGAAGAATCTGGAACGCTGGCGTTCGATGCAAGAGGACCTGCTCAAGGCCATGAGCGGCGCGACGGGCGCGCGTTCGAAGGAGCGCGGCGCGGGCGATGTGCAGGACGAAGCGGCGGAAAAACGCCTGTAAGCGGCATCAGGCTCGAAACTGGTTCGAGCCTGAAAAGCCCAGACGATCAGACGTCGACGTTGCGCATGCTGAGCCGGATGCGCCCCTGACGATCGACCTCGAGCACTTTCACCCGGATCACGTCTCCTTCCTTGAGCTTGTCGCTCACGCGTTCGACGCGCTCGTCCGAGATCTGGGAGATGTGCACCAAGCCGTCTTTGCCCGGCAGAATGGTGACGAAGGCGCCGAAGTCCATGAGGCGCGCGACGCGGCCTTCATACGTGCGGCCGACCTCGACATCCGCCGTAATCAGTTCGATCCGACGCTGCGCCTCGCGACCCGAGACGCCGTCCACAGAGGCGATCTTCACAGTGCCGTCGTTCTCGATGTCGATCGTCGTGCCGGTCTCCTCGGTGATGGCGCGAATGACCGCGCCGCCCTTGCCGATGACCTCGCGAATCTTCTCGGGATCGATCTTCATTGTGATGATCGACGGCGCCCACTCGGACATGTTCGCGCGCGGCTGCGCCAACACCTTGTCCATCTCGTCCAGAATATGCAGCCGACCTGCGCGCGCCTGCTCAAGCGCCACACTCATGATTTCGCGCGTGATGCTCGTGATCTTAATGTCCATCTGCAGCGCGGTGACGCCGCCGCGCGTGCCGGCGACCTTGAAGTCCATGTCGCCGAGATGATCTTCATCACCCAGGATGTCGGTGAGCACCTGGAAGCGACCGCCCTCTTTCACTAGGCCCATTGCAACGCCCGCGACCGCAGCCTTGATCGGCACGCCGGCGTCCATCAGCGCCAGACTCGTGCCGCAGACGCTGGCCATCGAGCTAGAGCCGTTGGACTCCAGAATTTCCGAAACGACGCGGATGACGTACGGGAAGGTCGTCATATCCGGCATCACGGCCGAGATGCCGCGTCGGGCCAGGTTGCCGTGGCCGATTTCGCGGCGCTTGGGCGAGCCCATCATGCCCGTCTCGCCGACGCTGAACGGCGGAAAATTGTAGTGGAGCATGAACGGTTCTTTGCGCTCGCCGCTCAGGGCGTCGATGATCTGCGCATCCCGGCCGGTGCCCAACGTGGTGACTACCAGAGCCTGGGTCTCGCCGCGTGTGAAGAGCGCCGATCCGTGGGTGCGCGGGAGCGCTCCCGTGCGGATGCTGATCGGGCGGACCGTCTTCATGTCGCGTCCGTCGATGCGCGGCTCGCCGGCGAGCACGCGTCGGCGCACGATGCGATATTCAAGGTTGCCGAACTCTTTAAGCACGCTCTCCTCGTCGAATGCAGGCGCATCGCCGGAGGCGAGCGCACCCACAGCGGCGTCGCGTATTTCCTTGATTCGATCTCGTCGCGCCTGCTTTTCGATGATCTTGTATGCGTCTGAGAGCGCCGCCTCGGCGCGGGCGGCCACGGCCGCATCGAGCGCAGCGTTCGCGGCGGCGGGCTGCCAGTTCCAGGACGGTTTGCCCGCCTGCGCTTTCAGTTCATTGATAGCCTGGATGGCGACCTGGATCTGCTCATGGCCGAACGTCACTGCGCCGAGCATAACCTCTTCGGACAGGCTGTCTGCTTCTGATTCGACCATCAGCACGCCTTCGGCCGTGCCGGCAACGACCAGATCCAGCTTGGATTCCTTCAGCTGCGCGCTCGTCGGGTTCAGGATGTAGCGGCCGTCTTTGTAGCCGACCTTCGCGGCGCCGATCGGCCCCATGAACGGCACGCCCGACAAGGCCAAGGCCGCCGAGGCGCCCAGCATCGCCGGAATGTCGGCGTCCACGTCGGGATTCAGTGAGATGACCGTCGCGACCACCTGTACTTCGTTATGGAAGCCTTCTGGGAACAACGGACGAATCGGTCGATCGATCAGGCGCGAGGTCAGCGTTTCCTTCTCGGACGGACGCCCCTCGCGCTTGAAGAAACCGCCAGGAATGCGTCCCGCGGCGTAGGTCTTCTCTACGTAGTTCACCGTGAGCGGGAAAAAGTCCTTGCCAGGGTCGGCGTCCTTGCGAGCTACCGCCGTCACGAGGACGACCGTATCGCCCATCGAGACGACCACAGCGCCGTCAGCCTGGCGGGCAAGCTCGCCGGTTTCGAACGTGACTTGATGCTGGCCGAATGCGAAGGTTTTCTTAATAGCGCTCACGATGCTTTCCTGGGCCGGCGGCAAGCCGGTTTGTTCGAGACGGGCTAGCCCCGCAACATGAACCGAGCCCGCCGCCGTTTGGCCCTCGAGCCTGGGTTAGCAGGCGCCAAGGCGAGGGCACGGAGTCGATCGACGGGAGGTCGGGGGAACACGGAAGTGTGAAGGGCTGACAAGACGTGGCGGCCCCTCTGGGACGGCGCTTAGCGCCGCAGTCCGAGACGAGAGACGACGTTCTGATAACGTTCGGGGGCGGTGGCTTTCAGATAATCGAGGAGCTTACGCCGCTGATTCACCATCTTGAGCAGGCCGCGACGCGAGGCGTGATCACGCTTGTGCGCGCTGAAATGGTCGCCCAGCTCGTTGATGCGGGCCGACAACAGTGCGATCTGCACTTCCGGCGATCCGGTGTCCTTTGTGTTGCGCCGATACTGCTCGACGATTCCGCCCTTCTGCTCAGTCGACAATG